>CAMWTV010000181.1 GCA_947177215.1 uncultured Muribaculaceae bacterium | reverse complement strand
ATCGCCGAAGTTCTTGTTGAAGCTTACCAGGAAGTCGCCGAAAATCTGTTTGTCAGAACTTTTGGTTATGCCGTAGTAACCGCGGTTCGAGCCGGCTGTAAGCTGGTCGTTGGTGCTCGCATAGTTCTTCTCGGTGTATTTGTTGTAGGAGTTGTCTATGCGTATGCGTCCTGAAATCGACAGGTAAGGAAGCACCTGATAGCTAAGATGGGCACCCAGCATGAAACGGTCTTTGGCATTCTCGCGGAGGTTACGGTAATTGATCCAGTAAGGGTTCTGGACTGTCATTCCGTAGTCGCCCACCGGCCAGTATTGGGTGTTGAGCTTGCGCTCTGCATCGTAACGCTCATAAACCTTGACATCGTTCCAGTCATTGCCGCGCGGGAAAAGGAACGCACCCACCATCGGGTTGCCATATGTTCCCTGGTTCACCATGTTGCGGTCGGTCTGGCGGATATAGCTCGCGTTCACGTCAAGCACCATCTTGTCGTTGAGAAACGATGTGGTGTTGCGCACATTGAAGTTATAACGGTCATACCTGTTGTTTGGCACAATACCTTTTGAATTCACAGCCGCCATCGACGCGTAGGTCTGGTTCTTTTCGTTACCGGTAGAGAACGTCAGCGCCTGGGTCGAAAGGAATCCGGTCTGGAAATAATCAGTGGCCGGATCACAGCCATAACGGTTGGCATCGACCAGAGGAGCGCCCCACGACATATTGCTGGTGGGGACATAAGCGCCCCCCGTACCGGTTCCGTAGCGGTTCTGGAGCTTCGGAGTGATAAGAGCCCTGTCCCATGCAAGCGAACTGTTATAGGTCACTTTAGTTTTGCCGGCCTGTCCTTTTTTGGTAGTGATCACGATAGCGCCGTTGGCAGCTTCCGAACCATAGAGCGCGGCAGCGGCGGCACCGGTCAGCACCGACATAGATTCGATATCCTCGGGGTTGAGGTCGGCGATAGGCTCGGTCGAGCCCTGCGATCCGAACTCAGTGCTGCCACCGCTGTTGGCGCCTCTCATGGGCATTCCGTCGACAACATAGAGGGCGTTAGACGACTGCATGATCGACTTGGTGCCGCGCATAACCACTTTCGATATGCCGCCCACACCCGACGAAGATGCGTTGATGTTGACACCGGCAACCTTACCGGCAAGTCCGTTGACGAAGTTTGCATCCTTGTTTTCAGAAAGCACATCGCCTTTGAGCTGCTGCACATTATATGACAGCGATTTCTGCTCACGTTTGATGCCCAGGGCGGTAACCACAACCTCGTCAAGCACCTGTGAATTCTCGCTCATGGTAACATCTATGGTAGTGCTGTCGCCTACCTTGTGTTCCTGATTCGAGAAACCGATGTAAGAAAACTGAAGGGTATCGCCTTTGCGGGCTTTAAGCGAATAATAACCGTCGATATCGGTAGCAGTTGCGGCCGAACCTCCTTTTACCGCCACCGTGGCGCCGATAAGGGGTTCACCCGAACTGTCAAGCACCTGACCGGTAATGGTCTGTTGTGCGTTGGCCACTGCGGTTTCGCCAGTTGTGGATGGCCCGTCATTTAAGGGTGCATCCTGAGCGAAAGCCGATGCCGACAGAATGAAGAAGGCTGATAGCAGCGCCAGAGGGCGGCCTGCGGCAATATAATGCTTGGCCGCTTCTTTACTCAATAAATTAGGCATTTAGCTTAGGTATTAGTGAATTAATTAAATTTGTTAATACTAATCGTTATTAATGTCAGGACTTCTCAAGGTAAAATGTCATTGGTGCTTAAACCGTGGAAATCAGGCGTGTGTCTTGATCTCTGGAGTGCATCTGGCGCGTTACTCTGACCGCAGTCAACATTAAAAATGGGCAGATCGTTTATCATCATTAACACCATTTGACTTAATATTGTTTATGAAATGCTACGCAATATTTTCTCTATGTCACGGCCCGTTACCGCATGACACACTGATAGATTAGAAACCAATGTGTTATCGGAGGGGAAACAACCAAAATTTCCAGAGTAATTCTGCCTTGCAGAGTCTCACATCGAGTGTGTGACAGTGTGTTTGTCGGGGGGAGGAAACATCCGCTCACGGATTTTCCTTCTTGCTGCGCTCCCACAGCTCGGAAAGCGCCTGCAATTTTTCACGGGAATTTTTCCCATCGGTCAGCCAGCGGGCCACGCGCAGTGCGGTGACAGGAGAAAACCTCCCGGAGATAAAAACCTCGAGCACCTTTCTGACATATCTCGCTTTCTGATTCTGCACTTTACTTTGTTTTCAAAATTGTATTAAAATTAAAAAATTGATTTGACCGGTAATAAAATCTCATTGCTTTGCTTCAGAGCTTGTCGCTGCTAAAAACACTGACTCGCTCCAGGTTGCGCTGAAAGGCTTGTAAACTCCGCAAACAACCGCATGACGACTGTTTCTTTCAGCCCATATATAACTCTCACTATGCAGGGTCACCACTTAGCCTGATCTGGTTAATCGGTGTTAAAAAAACAACGGCATGCCATAGTCATGACACACCGTTGTTCTGGTCGGTTCCGGGCAAGAAGCCATTCTTCTATGAAGCCCTGTTCTTGGCCTTTTGTTTTGTTTTGGTCGTCGATGTCTTATCGAGATCTTTCTCTTCTTTCAGGTCGATTTCATTTCGGTCTTTACCGATCACTCTATACTGCAGGTAAGCCAGCGATTCGTCAGGGAGAATTTTAAATTTTCCGCCCAGCTCCATCCGCCATTTGCGGTAGAGCGACAGCAGCCCTTTCTTCAGGTATGCGTCGACATAAGGATGCACATAGAGCACGAAATCTTTTACTTTCAGCTCATTGACAAGATATTGCAGCTTATCTTTAAGCGTATCGGTAAACAATAGCGACGGCTGCACCTCACCTTTGCCGTAACATGACGGACAAGCTTCGGTGGTTACGATGTCGAGAGCCGGACGCACCCTCTGACGGGTTATCTGCATAAGCCCGAATTTGCTCAACGGCAAAATGTTGTGTCGGGCGCGGTCGTTGGCCATTATCTGGCGCATGTGGTCATACAAAGCCTGTCTGTGCTCCACTTTATTCATGTCGATAAAGTCGACCACTATTATTCCGCCCATATCGCGGAGGCGCAGCTGTCTGGCAATCTCGTCGGCGGCGCGTATGTTTACGTCAAGAGCGTTCGACTCCTGGTCTGTGCCCGCTTTGGCACGGTTGCCTGAGTTGACATCGATTACATGAAGAGCCTCCGTGTGCTCTATGATGATGTATGCGCCTGATTTGAACGAAACGGTTTTTCCAAACGACGATTTTATCTGGCGGGTAATGCTGAAATGGTCGAATATCGGCTCCTGTTTGTTGTAGAGCTTCACGATATCACTCTTTTCGGGTGCTATCAGGCTGACATATTTCTTTATCTGCGCCATGATTTCGGGGTCATTCACATGTATGTCCTCGAAAGTTGGCGAGAAAATGTCGCGCAGCATCCCCACAATGCGGCTTTCCTCTTCAAAAATTAGCGATGGCACAGGCGCTGTGCGCACCTTGGCCACGGCATCGTCCCAGCACTTCAGAAGTGTCTGAAGCTCGTGGTTCAGCTCGGCCACGGATTTGCCTTCGGCCGAAGTGCGTATGATGACGCCGAAATTTTTTGGTTTTATGCTCTCGATGAGGTGACGCAGACGAAGTTTTTCGCCGGTTGTCTTTATTTTCTGTGAAATAGAGATTTTGTCGCCGAACGGTATAAGCACCATATATCGGCCTGTGAATGAGATCTCAGTAGTGAGTCTGGGGCCTTTCGACGAAATCGGTTCTTTCACAATCTGCACCATCAGTTCATCGCCGGCGTTGAGCTGGTCGGTGATGGTGCCGTGTTTGTCGATGTCAGGAAGCAGCTTCATGCGCGATATGTCGGGCACAGACTTCGAGCCTTTGCCGTCGTCGCCTAACAGCTGCTTCATAAACGCTGAATAAGAAGAAAAATGGGGGCCAAGATCAAGATAATGAAGAAAGGCATCCTTTTCGTAGCCTACATTTACGAAGGCGGCGTTAAGGCCTGGCATGAGTTTCTTTACTTTAGCCACATAAACGTCACCCACGGCATAGGCAAGGTTACGGCTCTCTTTCTGCAGAGAAACGAGCCGCCCGTCCTCCAGAAGGGCTATCGACACCTCCCGGGGTTGCACATCTACGATGAGTTCGCTTTTCATTAAATGATCCGGTTAATTAATTATATCCGAGAGAATAATCTCTCATTCCATAAGGGAGAGCGAGGCTGAGGGTAGTTGAAGGGGCCTGTCGGCCGCGCTGTGACCATGCGGCCTACCTTTCCACAAGAATAGCGCCTGATAAAACAAGAAACAAACTTTGATGCGGTCGCAAAGCCTCCGTTTTCGGAGTGGAGCCACATAAAAGTTTGTTCCATTGCTTAGACATCTCGAGCGCCAGCTCTCGGCGGCGATTGTCTTTCCGGTTTTCACTGCCGGAAGGCCGCCGTTGCATCGCGTTTGCCGAAGCCATGCTTCAGCCGCCACGCCGAGCGTTATTTCTTCTTGTGGCGATTCTTGCGCAGACGTTTTTTACGCTTGTGTGTAGCCATCTTGTGGCCTTTTCTCTTTTTTCCGCTTGGCATATTAGTGAATGTTTAGTGGGTTATTATTTTACATCTTCCATGAACACTTTGGCGGGCTTGAAGGCCGGAATCTTGTGCTCGGGAATGATAATGGTGGTGTTCTTTGAAATATTACGGGCAGTTTTCTGCGAACGCTTCTTGATGATGAAGCTGCCGAAGCCACGAAGAAAAACGGGCTCTCCATGAGAAAGCGAGTCTTTCACTACTTCCA
>CAMWTV010000180.1 GCA_947177215.1 uncultured Muribaculaceae bacterium | reverse complement strand
CCGGCAGTTGTCGATTGCGTTTGACCGGCAATATTCAATGTGTACCTCGGAATCGATAATCTGGTTACGTCCGAAAATCACGGTGGGACTGACCTGCCACATAAAGAAATACTCGCCGCTGAAATTGCGGGCCAGATATTCCTCCATCGCCAGATAAAACGGCAGACGGCGGCCAACAGCATATTCCCCGGGTAGTTTCACATGGATCATAGGCATCGCAATTTAGAGGATTGCTGCGATTGCCGCAGTGCGGCAAGTCGACTTTCCAAAGGTAGTCAAACTTCCTTTTCCCTCCAAATTTTCACATGCACTATTTTTACCGATTTTCCCTACGGTCAGCCGCGCATGGCCGCGACAATTTCCGCTGCCTCGCGGCGGTCGGCCTCGAGCTGTGTTTTCAGGGCCTCGAGCGAATGGAATCTGCGCTCGGAACGCATCCGGGCCACAAATTCGAGCTGCAGCTGCTCGCCATAAATATCGCCGCTGAAACCGAGCAGGTTGGCTTCGACCGACACAGGCGCCGAGGCTTCGTTTTCTACGGTAGGCCGGCGCCCGATGTTGACCATGGCCGCTAAAGGCTCTCCGTTTTCACGGGTGGCGACAGCGGCATAGACTCCGGAGGCGGGAAGCAGAATGCGATTGCCCGCAGCGACATTGGCTGTAGGGAAACCTATAGTGCGTCCGAGCCTGTGGCCATGGACTATCGGGCCTGTGACAGAATATAGCCGGCCGAGCATGGCGGCTGCGCGCGTCATGTCGCCCTGCGAAACCGCCTCTCTCACTGCCGACGAGCTTATTTTTTCGCCTTGGCACCGGAATTCGGGAGCCAGAACGATGTCGACTCCACACTGCCGCCCAAGAGTGCGATATGTGTCGAAATCGCGTGGAGCGTCATGGCCGAAACGGTTGTTGAAGCCGAGCATCAGGGCTTCGACTCCATAGCGCGATTTCAGCATGAGCAGGAAATCGGCGGCTCCGGTATCACGCAGCCGGCTGTCGAACGGCAGCATGACCGGCATAACGCCTTCTTCTCTCAGCAAAGACTCCTTCCGGGGGGCGTCGGTGAGCAGAAGCGGGGCTTTTTGGGGAGCTATGACCTCAAGGGGATGATTGGTGAAGGTAACGGCCATTGGCCGGAGGCCCCGCGACATGGCTTCGTCTTTCAGAAGCCCGATGAGAAACCGATGTCCGAGATGAACGCCATCGAACATTCCCACCACGGCCATATGCCGGGGACAGTCGTGACCGGATATTTTCAATCCATTATTCTCAACTGTCATAGCTCGGATTTTATACGTATTATGGTGAGACCGTCGCGCAGAGGCACTATTACTTTTTCAAGCGTGGGATCGGCGGCCACAAAGTCGTTGAAGCTGCATATGCCGCGGGTCTGCGGATCGTGGTTTGTCTGCGGATCGACAACTTTTCCGTCCCACAAAGTGTTGTCGGCCAGGACGAACGCGCCGGGGTTCATAAGCTTCCTGACCATGTTGAAAGTTTCAAGATAGGTGCGCTTGTTGCCGTCGATAAAAGCCATATCGTAGCCCGGCGTCAGCGTTGGCGCCACATCGCCGATGTCGCCTATATGAAGTCTGATTTTAGCTCCATGTGGCGAGGCTGCGAAACGTGCACGGATGAAATCTTCCATCTCGTCGTCGATCTCCACCGTGTCGATCACACCGCCGTCGGGCAACGCCTCGGCCACGCACAGCGCCGAATAACCGGCATATGTGCCCACTTCAAGCACTCTCGACGGGGCGATCATCATGGTGAGCATCCTGAGCAGACGCCCCTGAAGATGACCGGAACACATGCGTGGATAAAGCAGACGCAGATGGACATCGCGTCCGAGCCGCCTGAGGTTTTCAGGTTCGGGGTCGATATGGGCCGATATGTAGTCTTCTATGGCGTTATCCATTGTGCGGGTGTGTCGGGTGTCAGAGCAGAGCTTCGATTCCCAGGCGGTAACTGTCCATTCCAAAGCCGGCGATTGTGCCGCGACACACAGGGGCTATCAGCGACACATGGCGCAAGGTTTCGGCTCTGGCCGCCGGATTTGATATATGAATCTCTATCACGGGCCGCTCGATAGCCTTTATGGCGTCGGCCAGGGCCAGCGAGGTGTGAGTGTAGGCACCCGCGTTGAGCAGAATTCCGGCAAGACCGCTGTCGAAGCCGGCTTCATGCAGGCGGTCGATCAGATCGCCCTCGTGATTGCTCTGATAATAGTCGATCTCCACTCCGGGATAATCGACGGTGAGCGCTTTCAGATAGTCTTCCATCGACACGCGCCCGTAGATCTCCGGCTCGCGGGTGCCGAGCAGATTCAGGTTCGGGCCGTTTACAATCAATATCTTAGCCATAGCTCCAACGGGGGGGGAAACGAAGGGTTATTTTTTTGTCACATTCACTTTCTGCGTGGGTGGCAGGGTGGAGTTTCTCTCGTCGACGGCATCGACAACCTCATGGGCAAGATGCAGGAATTCGTGACCTGTGATGCTGTCTTCAAGCGCGATGGGGGTGCCTGCGTCGCCGTTGTCGCACACATCGGCCACCAGCGGAATCTGAGCCAGCAGCCTGACCCCAAGCTCACGGGCAAGGTTCACGCCGCCGTCTTTGCCGAAAATGTAATAGCGTTCGTCGGGATGCTGCGCGGGGGTGAACCATGCCATATTCTCGACCAACCCGAGAATGGGCACATTAACCTTGTCGCCCATGAACATGGCTATCCCCTTCCGGGCATCGGCCAGCGCCACCTGCTGGGGTGTGGACACGATTACCACTCCGGTCAGGGCGAGAGTCTGCACAAGGGTCAGATGGATGTCGCTCGTGCCCGGAGGCATGTCGATAAGGAAGTAGTCGAGCTCGCCCCAGTCGGCATCGCAGATAAGCTGGCGCAGGGCGTTCGAGGCCATGCTTCCGCGCCACAGCACAGGAGAGTTTTTATCGACAAGGAATCCGATCGACAGGATTTTCACTCCGTAGCGTTCATGGGGTATGATCAGCTCGCGGCCGTCGACCTGGTGCATGAACAGCTCGGCATCTTCAACTCCGAACATCTTGGGCACCGAGGGGCCGAAAATATCGGCGTCGAGCAGCCCGACCCTATATCCTTCGCGGGCGAGGGCCACGGCCAGATTCGATGCCACGGTCGATTTCCCTACCCCACCCTTTCCGGAACTCACGCCGATGATGTTTTTGACATGGGCCAGAGGCTTCACCGCCGGCTGGGGGGCCGTCTGACGGGTTTTGACCGCGATGTTGCCTTTTATGTCGACTTCGGGCGAGATGTATGTGTTTATGGCCGTCTCGGCGGCTCTTACAAGCGATTTGATGAACGGATCGGTGGGTTTGTCGAACAAAAGCGAGAAACTCACCTTGTTGCCGTCGATGCGGATGTCGTCCTCAACCATACCGGCTTCAACAATGTTTTTGCCGGAGGCGGGATAACGCACGTTTTTCAGTGCGTCGAGAATCAGCTGCGGATATAATCTTTCCATAATCGGGAATGTTTTTTGTCAGACAATCGGTGCCGGGGATTTCACGATCCCTGAAGCTCTCCGCGCGAGAAACTGCGGTAGGTGTCGAAGGGGATCTCGTCGGCAGGCTCCTCGAGACTCTTTTCATGGTCAAGAGGGAAGGCGATATATTTGATGGTCAGCCCGCGGTCGAGCCACTGCTGCTCATAGAAGGTGCGGATCTGAAGAATATCGTCGTCTATACCGCTGTGATAGAGGTCGTCGGTGTCGACCTCGGGCACTATGCCGTTGAGGTTGGCGAGCAGGCGGGTGTAGGTATATAGGAAGGGGCTGTCGGTTTTAAGACGTATCATGCCGCCGGGCACCATCACCTTGCGGTAGAGATTTAGGAATGTGGTAGAGGTCAGACGCTTGCGCACTTTTTTCATCTGCGGGTCAGGGAATGTTATCCAGATCTCGCTCACCTCGCCGGGGGCGAAGAAGTGGGTGAGCAGCTCGATGTTGGTGCGCACAAAGGCCACGTTGTCAAGATGGCTGTCGCGGGCCTGGCAGGCGCCAGTCCACATGCGGGCTCCCTTGATGTCGATGCCGATAAAATTGCGGTCGGCATATCTGCGGGCCAGTCCTACGGTGTATTCGCCTTTGCCGCATCCCAGCTCAAGCACTATGGGGCCGTTGTTATGGAAATAGTCTTCATGCCAGCGGCCACGCAACGGAAACCCTTCGCGCTGCAAAACGCCGAAAGGATATTGAAACACACAGTCGAGAGTTTCCATCTCCCGAAATTTCTTCAGTTTATTCTTTCCCATAAAACAAAAAAATCGTCTCAACCGGCCTCCGGGGTCAGACCTATCAGGCTCCGACTTCAAGCAGAATGCCAAGGCGAGTCAGACTGCAAATTTAGGAATTTTTTGGCGGAATGGGGATGATATATCGGGAGATTTAGTAATTTTGTGGCGCGAAAGCGGCCACGCCGCAGAAATCTGCCGCCGCTGATAACTTTTATTTCGAGAAAATGACCACGTTTCAGACAATTCAACAGACATTGGCCCCGGAGCTGCAACTGCTTAACGATCGCATTGCAGATGCCTTGAAGTCGCCCAACGCTCTGATGAACACCGTTATCAGTTCATATCTCGAAAAGAAAGGGAAGCAGATCAGACCTGTAATGGTCATGTTAAGCGCGAAGATGCTCGGCGAGGTCAACGACAAAGTTATCTCGGGCGCGGTGGCCGTGGAGCTGCTGCACAACGCATCGCTGATTCACGACGATGTTGTGGACGACACTATTACCCGCCGCGGGGCAGACACCATAAACGGCACATGGGACAACCATCTTGCTGTGCTCGTCGGCGACTTTTTTCTGTCAAACGCGCTGCTGCAGAG
>CAMWTV010000179.1 GCA_947177215.1 uncultured Muribaculaceae bacterium | reverse complement strand
TTCGTCGGCAGCGTCAGATGTGGATAAGAGACATGAACCTGTCCTTATCTTGTCTTATTTTTTCTTATTTTTAGCTGAGGCCGAAATGTCGGTTTGCCACAATTGCTTATCTTTGGGCATGAAAAATTTCAGAAAGGTAACAATCATAATATTAGCCGTAATAACTGTTTTATTCGCAGGAAATATATTTTTCCTTCACTCGCTGTATTCATCTGTAAAAGAGCAGTATCTTGTCATAGCCCGCGATTGCCTGAGCAACGCCGACATCATCGAAATCATGAAGCGGCTAAATGACAGATACAACTATCCGGACAGCAATATCTCGGTTGTTTTAGACATCAACCATCGCATGTCGGAGAGCGGAGATATCATAAATTCATTTGAACGGCGCGAATCTCAAGATTCCAAAACCGATGAAAAACTCTTAAGTCTGGCCGACGCATTCAGAACAACAATAGCATACAATCTCCGTAGCAAAAGCGCCGAATTTTCAGGTCAGACAAACTTCAGAATGCTCGACAGTCTGTTTTTAACAGAAATGAACGAAGCAGGCCTTCACCCGAAACACGCATTCATACTTCCGGCCGACTCTGTGCCGCCGAGCCATGCAAAAGGGATGTGGACTTTCGACTACTCGCTATTCAAAGGCCAGAGCCCGATATATCGTGCCTATATATCATATCCTCTCAGCGATCTGCTCAACAGCACCGGCGGGATAATCACAACAACCGCCCTTATTGTGGCAGCCCTCGCTTTCGCATTTTTCTATCTCATCCACACTGTTATGAAAATGCGGTCGCTCGATGAAATGAAAGAAGATTTCATCAACAATATGACGCATGAACTCAAGACGCCCATCGCCGCGGCCTATTCCGCCAACGACACACTCCTGAACTACGGAAAACATCATGATGCAGAAAAACGCGAACGCTATCTACGGCTGGCCATCGAGCAACTCACCCGCCTTAGCAAACTGGTTGAAAACATCTTGTCAATGAGTATGGAACGTCGCAAGAATTTCACTCTCGCCCGCGAAAAGACTGCTGTAAAACCATTGCTGTCGGAAATTGCCGACATACAGACCCTTAAGGCGAACAAGCCGGTTGAAATTGATGTCGATGTCGTTCCCGAAAATCTTGAAATAGAGTGCGACCCTGTGCATTTCGGCAATGTTATAAACAATCTGCTCGACAATGCCATTAAATATTCAGGCGAAACCGTGCGTATAAAGATGCGGGCCGATTCCGGCTCCATAAGCGTGAGCGACAACGGCATAGGAATATCGCATAAAGCGCTGCCGCTGATTTTCAACAAGTTCTATCGTGTGCCCACAGGCAAACGGCAGGATGTGCGCGGCTACGGAATAGGCCTCTACTATGTGCATTCGATTGTTGAGAAACATGGCTGGAAAATATCGGCGGCCTCTTCGCCGGGCAAAGGCACTGTATTTACAATAAGACTGAAAGACGATGAAAAATAGGATATTGCTTGTGGAAGACGAATCCACGTTATTGACAATCATTTCGGAAACACTCGCCGATGAGGGCTATGAGGTGGCTACAGCATCAAACGGAGCCGAAGGCCTCGAATATTTCCGCCTCCACGGGGCAGATATAGTGCTTGCCGACGTAATGATGCCACGAATGGACGGATTCGAGATGGCTCGGCACATACGCAGTCTTGACCCGGAAGTGCCACTGATTTTTCTGACGGCGCGATCGGGAATCGACGATGTTGTGGAAGGGTTCGACATCGGGGCCAACGACTATATCCGCAAACCATTTAAGATGCGCGAGCTCTCAGTGCGCATAGCCGCTTTGCTAAAGAGGCGGCGAAAAGAGGCAGTGCCAGACAAGCCGATAGAGATCGGATCCTACAGATTCGACACTGTGGCCAACCGCCTCACCGTTGGCGAACGCACAATCGACCTCACCTATATCGAAGCGAAGATTCTATCGTATTTCGCGGCACACATAAACGAGACAGTGGAATCATTGGAACTTATGGAGCTGGTATGGAAACACGACAATTATTACAACCGCAACTCACTGCACGGCTTTATACACAAACTGCGCCGCCATCTGCGCCAAGACCCGGCGATAAACATTCTCAACCTGCGCGGAATCGGCTATCGACTGGTTGTAAAATCAGAACAGTAAGCCGGGACATAATTGGCGAGCTTCTTATTAATGGCAATAATTTGAGCCGCAATCCGTTAAATACATACATTCAAGCACCAATCATGAAAAGAACACATCTTCATTTAGCCTTAATCAGCATTCCGGGATTACTGATTGTGTCATCATGCGACAGCGATGAGGAAAAGATTACTCCACCTGAGTATCGTGTCTCATGGATTGCTTCAGATGATTCATATCAGCTTTTTGAATATGATGCGTCAGGACGTATTTCAGAATGGATATATGATGATTCGTCACAATCCCCATCGTGGGTATTCCAATCAACATACAGGTATCTTGATGATGAAGATGCAATATTGATAACCTCGCAAGAAAATCGAGGTTCCGACATCTGGAGCTTCAACGAAAAATTACACCTCAGTCAGCATGGAACCGCAAGCCATGCAACAGGGGATGTAACCATAATGAAGGATGGCGAACTGTTGCTGCTCAAGAAGAATTATACGGTCGACTTCCAGTATAATTCCTCTCATCAGCTCACGAAGCTGAATATTGTGGAGAAAATCGCCGGTGATAATGGCCCGGCAGATAGAACCGGATTAGAGTGGTTCATTGAATTGGAATGGGACGAAAATAACCTCACCAAGCATTCGGAGTATTCTAACGCTGGCAGGCCGACGCTTACCAAAACCTTCACATATTTTGGAGGAAACACAACTCATTATCGCCCCATTGTGCAAGGCCCGATTCTCCGTCATTATTATTTGCCGCTCCAATACCAGGGCATATTGGGACTACAGTCGATCGGTCTGGTGAAGGATGAGGTGGTTTCATCTCAAAATATGAGTTATTCCTCAACATTTTCTTACGATATATCTTCATCGGTTTACAGTTCCGCCGTAGAGGAATATTCTGAATCCAGAAATGATAAAGCAATAAAATATATTGTTGCATGGGAGAGTTACAAGAAGTAACCGCTAAACCGGGTTTTCCGGAGACTGCATAAATGAATACACACATCTTGAAGAGGATCTCCACACGCTCACATTAAATATCTCTGACGAGAAGTGACGTACGCTTGAGACTGCGATAGCCGCTGTCCCTGTTGTCGGTGACAGGTATAATGCCGGGCAACAAAAGCAAGCAGGATACTGATTTCTCTGATAATGGTATGTTTTCAGTGGATTTAGGTATTTGTGTGACCATACGTATTAATAATTTTGCAATAAATTCATAAAGCATCAGAGCTGTTATATTTTCAATTTTTGCACTGCTTGCGGCGGCAAGCAGTGCAGACTAAAACATTGGTAGCATGAAAGATACGCCGTATATTCACTATCCGGTGTCAGGCTGCTTTCTGATGTCAGCTCTACCTCAGGATTATCGACCGGGATCTATATCATAAACGGTAAGAAAACAATGATAGAGAAATGAAGAGAACAATAATAATGTTGCTGATAATATCGGCATTGACATCAAATCTTATTATGGCACAGCAGAAAACAGTTCAACCTTTAGCTCGCGGCACGAAGGTGACGCAACCTTTAGCTCGCGGGGCGAAAGTCACGCAAACAGCAGGGCGCGACCAACTTGGCGATTTCGCACCGGAATTCGCCCGACTTAACGACGACATCCTGTTCGGCGAGGTGTGGAGCCGCAATGACCTCCTTTCATTGCGCGACCGCAGCCTTGTGACAATCACATCGCTTATCTCGCAGGGGATAACCGACAGCTCGCTGACATATCATCTTCAGGAGGCGAAAAAGAACGGGATAACCCGCACCGAGATTGCAGAGATACTGACGCACGTGTCGTTCTATGCCGGGTGGCCGAAGGCTTGGGCCGCGTTCCGTCTTGCAAAGGATGTATGGAACGAAGACCTCAAGGGTGATGATGCAAAGGCCGCCATCGACTCTGTCGCTTCGCAACGCGAAGAATTTGCCCGTTCGATGATATTTCCGATAGGGGAACCCAACACGGCATACGCGAAGTATTTCACTGGCAACAGCTATCTCGCACAGATTTCAGACTCGCAGATTCCATTTGCCAATGTTACATTCGAGCCGGGATGCCGCAACAACTGGCACATCCATAAGGCAGACAACGGAGGCGGTCAGATGCTTGTAGGAGTGGCCGGACGCGGCTGGTATCAGGAAGAAGGGAAACCGGCAGTCGAGATACTCCCAGGCACTGTAATCCATATCCCTGCCAACACAAAGCACTGGCATGGAGCGGCAAAAGACTGCTGGTTCGCGCATCTCGCATTCAGCGTGCCCGGCGAAAACACGGAAAACATCTGGCTTGAACCTGTAACCGACGAGGAATACGACAAGCTTTAGAGCAAAACTTTATTTTGCTCAATACTTTACTGTGGGTATTCACGTCTGCTGTCAAGATATTCGTCAATCAAATCGGGGCGCCTAATTCTGTAAAACCGGTGCATTTTGCAAATCAGATGTTTAAGGCAGATGCGTAATTCCGTAATCGAGGTACATTCAGTCGTAATATTGGTTATTACTGCCATTTGTTTTGAAGCTAATTTTGCACTATGAAAACAAACATATCACAATATATGGCAACAGATATTATTGAACGTATGAGAAACGGCGAGCACATATCCGAGACTGCTCCCGAACTTCTCTGTGACGAGATTGAGAATACCCGTCGGCTTATCGCCGAACTGAACACCGGCTACCATACACCCGATGAGATACGCGCCATTCTGGAACGCATCTG
>CAMWTV010000178.1 GCA_947177215.1 uncultured Muribaculaceae bacterium | reverse complement strand
GGCTTACACTCAAAGGAAGTTTCGCGGTTGACCGGGGCACATTGTTCGGCAACAATGCCGGTGCGAGCCTGACAGTTTCTTATCGCGGGGCATTTTCTCTCTGATTCTGTTTTATAAAAGTTGATTTCACTTATGCGAATATTCCCGTCACATATATCAGTCGCCAAGATTGTGTCATCGTTTTTTATCTTTTCGGCTGCTATGCTCTTCCAGGGTTGCACCCGTAACAACGGCGACATAGGCCCGTGGTTCGGAATGTGGCAGCTCATGACGGTCGAGACCGACGGAGTGCCCGATGCCGGTTACGAAAGCAACATATTCTGGAATTTTCAGAATGATGTCTTTTCGATGAACTGGCGCGGCACCGGAGCCGTAGAGTTGCCGAGAGTGCAGGTGTGGGGCACATGGAAAGAAGCCGGCGATGACCTGATTCTTGACTTCTCTCATTCCGACGACCGTTATCCTCTTTTCGGCGAGCATTCCGGAGTGAACATTTATGCTCCATACATTCAGACTCACCTGCCTTATGGAGAGGCATCTGCTCTCAGAATTGTGAAGATGAAAGGATCTGACCTGATTCTGACCTACGAACCGGACGAAGCCGGAGTTGTTTATACATATATTCTCAAAAAACGATAATCATGCCGCGACAGATAAAACATGCTCTTGTCACCGGAGCCGACGGGTTCATCGGCTCACACCTGGTAGAGCTGCTCCTTTCACAGGGAATCAAAGTAAGAGCCTTGAGCCAGTATAACTCATTCAATAACTGGGGATGGCTCGAAGGGATCGACAACCCGCTGCTTGAGATTGTTTGTGGCGATGTGCGTGATGCGGCGTTCTGCCGCCACATATCACAGGGGGTCGACACGGTGTTTCATCTTGCGGCCCTGATAGCTATCCCTTACAGCTATGTGGCGCCTGAAAGCTATGTCGACACAAACATAACCGGAACACTCAACATCTGTCAGGCCGCCAGAGACTGTGGCGTGGGGCGTGTAATCGTCACATCGACATCCGAGGTCTACGGCACGGCGCAATATGTGCCGATCGACGAGCTTCATCCGCGTCAGCCGCAGTCGCCTTACTCCGCCACAAAGATCGGAGCCGATGCCATTGCCAAAAGCTTCTATAACGCTTTCGGCCTTCCGGTGGCTATTGTCCGTCCGTTCAACACCTATGGCCCCCGACAGAGCGCCCGCGCCATCATTCCTACTATAATAACACAGATAGCCAACGGCGAACGTGAAATAAAAGTGGGAGACCTCACTCCGACACGTGATTTCAATTTCGTTGAAGACACCTGTCGCGGATTTCTTGCTGTTGCTGTTGCCGACGGTGTTGAAGGCGAGGAGATCAACATTGCCACCGGCACAGAGGTTTCGATGGGGCAGACCCTTGAAATGATAGCCGAAGTCATGGAGGCCGATGTGCGCTATGTTGTCGATCCACAGCGCTTGCGGCCATCGAAAAGCGAGGTGTTCAGGCTCTGTGGCGACAACCGCAAGATCCGTTCCCTGACAGGCTGGGAGCCACAGGTGTCGCTGCGCGACGGACTGGCGGCAACTGCGCGATGGCTCTCTGATCCGGCCAATCTTGCCCGATATAAATCGAACATATACAATCGCTGATGCGTGGAATCTTCATCAAAACAAGGATATATGCGACAGGCTGTTAATATTCTGATGCTTGGCGGAGCGAAGCGTGTGTCGGTAGCGCGCATGCTCAAAGCCTCCGGAAAACAACTCGGGATGGACGTGGAGCTGTTCAGCTATGAATTGTCACGTGAGGTTCCGGTTTCAGAGGAAGCGACAATCATAGTGGGGCGTCGCTGGAGCGATCCCGATGTTATGGACGATCTTCATAAAGTTGTGAGTGAAAACCGCATCGACATCATTCTGCCCTTTGTCGATCCGGCCATCGGAATCGCTGCTGAATTCTGTAATGCTGAAAACGGATGCTGGACACCTATGTCTGATCCCGCCATGGCCCGCATGCTTTTCGACAAAGCCGAAGCCGACAGCATGTTCCGTTCGCTGGGCTTTCCGGTTCCGGCTACTGCCGAAGAAGCGCCTTCCGGCAGCCTTATAATAGCCAAGCCCCGTAACGGATCAGCGTCGAAAGGGCTGAAGGTCATTTCTGCCGAAGAATACAACGGCATGAAGACTTCGCCTGACTGCGCTGCATATATATTCCAGCAATATATTGAGCCGCGCCTGGAGGTAACAGTTGACTGTTACGTGGCCACTGACAACACTGTTGTCTGCACCGTGCCACGCAAGCGTCTGGCGGTTGCCGGGGGAGAGGTGACAGATACCGAGACAATATCCGATTCCCGGATTCAGAACCTGAGTGCGGAGATTCTGACCCGGCTCGGACTCAAAGGCGCCATAACACTACAGTTTCTTTGTCAGAAACATCCCGACGGATCAACAGGCGATCCGATGCTTATGGAGATAAATCCGCGTCTCGGAGGGGGAGTGGTATGCTCGGTTCATGCCGGAGCCGATATTCCCGGATTCATACTTGCCGATTGGGCTGGCAAAAAACTGTCGGAGTGCCGCCGGTGGCGTCAGGGAGTCAGGATATGCCGCTATATGCAGGAAGTTGTTTTTACGCCACAGACACAAATTTAATCATATGACAGCCCGAAAGCCAGTTATCATTATCGCAGAGGCCGGAGTCAACCACAACGGTGACTATGACCGAGCCGTGGCCATGATTCATGCGGCCAAAGAGGCCGGAGCCGATTATGTAAAGTTTCAGACAGCCGTGCCTGAACTTGTCATTTCCGCCATAGCTCCAAAGGCCGAGTATCAGAAAGAAACCACAGGCGAAGGCGAGAGCCAGCTTGACATGTGCCGTAAGATTCATCTGAAACTCGATGCTTACAGGTCGCTGAAGGAGATATGCGACAGTGTGGGCATAGGTTTCATGTCGACCCCCTTCGACCTTGTGTCGATCGACTGCCTTGCGCCCCTCGGCATGGATTACTGGAAAATCCCTTCGGGCGAGATCACCAACCTCCCTTATTTGCGCAAGATAGGTGCGCTCGGAGGCGAGGTCATCCTGTCGACGGGCATGTCTGATCTTGATGAGACCGAACAGGCCCTGAGGGTGCTTGAAGAGGCAGGAACACCACGCAGCCGCGTAATCCTGCTCCATTGCAACACACAATATCCCACACCGTTCTGCGATGTGAACCTCCGTGCCATGAACGATCTGAGAACGCTTCGCCCCAAAGCCGTTGGCTATAGCGACCACACAGTCGGCATCGAGGTGCCGGTGGCAGCGGTGGCGATGGGTGCAGAAGTCATTGAAAAGCATTTCACTCTCGACAAGTCGCTTCCCGGCCCTGATCACAAGGCCTCGCTCGATCCGGCCGAGCTTGCCGCCATGGTAAGGGCTGTGCGCAACATCGAGATGGCCCTTGGCTCGGAAGGCAAACATGTCTCACCCTCGGAGCGTCCCAATATAACGGTTGCCCGCAAGAGCATAGTTGCAGCCCGCGACATCAGGACAGGTGAGATTTTTTCAGAAGAGAACATCACCGTAAAGCGTCCCGGCAACGGCCTGTCGCCAATGCTGTGGGATAGCGTTATCGGGAAGACCGCCATGCGCGATTTCTGCGCAGACTCTCTCATAGAGCTGTAACCGGAGTTTTGATTTATGGGGTGGCTCTATGATCTCTCCCGCATGCTCTTCCCGGTTACGTGTGAGGTGTGTGGCGATGCTCTTGTCGAAGGCGAAAAGGTTGTCTGCATGAGTTGCGACATGCGCATGCCGCGATGTGATTTCCACCTCAGACCTTCCGACGAGCTGTCAATGCGGTTTGCTGCAGCGAAGATCTCAAAGGTGGCGGCTCTATTTCCCTATATCCGCAAAAATGAATTTGCCCGCCTAATACAGAAGGCGAAATATAACAACCGGCCCGACATAGGCCGGCTGCTTGGCGAGAAATTCTCGCGTGAGCTGTTACCCGGCGGCTTCTTTTCCGGTATCGACATGCTTATGCCGGTGCCGATGCACTTCTGGAAACAAGCCCGTCGCGGTTACAACCAGGCCTATGAGATTGCCAGGGGAGTCAGCAATGTAACATCAATTCCGATTGCCGACAATCTTGTGGCAACACGTTCACATGTCACGCAGACGCGCAAATCAGCCGGCGACCGTCTGGCTTCAGATGCGGCCGGGAAACTCAAAGTGTGCTATCCCGACGAACTTGAAGGACGGCATATACTTCTGATCGACGATGTTATAACCACCGGCGCAACTATGTTCGCCTGTGCCGATGTTCTGCGTCAGGCAGTTCCGTCGGTCAGCCTGTCGGCTCTTGCTCTGGCCGCCACGCGTTTCCGCAGCTGATGCAGACCGGTCGGTCACTCCTCGCCGAAGGCCTTTCCGGAACGGATCACGGCTGCCGCCATCGACGGTTCAAACCCGCGCGCAATGGCGAAACGATACAGTTTCGTGCGCCCCTCAAAGCTGTTCCCTTCGGCTATTCCACGCGCTTTGGCTTTCATTACCGCCAGCATGATGTCGGCATATGTATCATCGTCGATCGTATCCATTGCCTGTTCTATAGTGTGGCTGTCTATCCGTTTGGCTCTGAGGCCAAGCGTTATTTTGCGTCGGCCCCATCGGCTGTAAAGCAGTTTGTCGCGCACAAAAGCCTCTGCAAATCGCGCATTGTCGTAATAACGGTTTTTTCTCAGAGAATCCAGAATCTTTTCCGAATCTGCCGATGAAACTTTCCAGGCGCGCAACTTCTCTCGCAACTCATGCTCGCAGCGTTCCGATCTGGCACACAAGTCTTCGAGTCTCGTCAGGGCATTCTCCGGCGTAATCTGTTTCTTTTTCAATGCCATTGTCTGCGCTTGTTTCAGTT
>CAMWTV010000177.1 GCA_947177215.1 uncultured Muribaculaceae bacterium | reverse complement strand
GACCTGCAAGCAGAATGGCTGCCGGGAATGTGATTCGCGGCAATGAGAGGCCGGCGGTCATGGTTGCCGCCGCAATCACGAATGTGAAGAACAGCGACGACAGCAGCATGGCTGCCACGGCACTCGATACGGATGTAAGGGGCTTGTTGATTGTTGACATGACGGGAATGCCGTGACAGGGGATGGCAACCCTGTTGCAAGGCATTGCAAAGGTAGTGATTTTTCAGAAACGACACAATTCCCTGATGGCCGGCTGTCAGCGGTCGGGAAAGATGATTGTGAAGCGGGTGAGCGGCGCGACCGTGACAAGCGAGAAGCGGCATCGGTGACGGCGCAGAATCTCGCTTACGCAAAGCAGCCCGATTCCCTGGCCCGACGGCTTGGTGGTGAAGAACGGGGTGAAAAGGTGTGCGGCGGTGTCGGAGGAGATGCCGGGGCCGTTGTCGGTTATGGTTATCGACGAGGGGGCCGATGATATGGCTATGCCTATCTCTCCGCATGTGGCGCCGGGGGCAGAGAGAATGCTTTCGGCAGCGTTCTTGACGATGTTGTCCATCACCTGCTCGAGCTGCACGCTGTCGGCCATGGCCGGGGCGCTCTCGGGCGACGGGGTGAATGTAAGTTTTATCCCCTCGGGCAGCATGGCTTCGAGAAACGGCAGCTGACGGGTTATGGCCGTGTTGAGATCGCACATAACGGGGGTGGGATCGGGCAGTTTCACCACATCGGCGTAAGATGTTATGAAGCGGCTCATTGACACGCAGCGCTCATGGCAGCTGTCGATGAGTTCGGCCATGGCAGGGTCGCCCTCCATTATGTCGGCGAGGGTTTCGAGAAGCGATTTGATTCCGGCCATGGAGTTGTTGACCTCGTGCGAAATCATGCGTATAACCTTTTCGTAGGCCGCTTTTTCGGCACGGGAGATCTCGTCGGTGAGGCTTTCGATGAGCAGAAACGGGCGGGGGAATCCCATTTCCATGAACGACAGCCGCGCGCAGCGGTAGACCTGAGTGTCGGCAGGCCGGAGAATGCGTGTCTCACCCTTGGGTATGGCGGCTGCCATGGCCGCGATGTCGCCTGGAATCATTTCGAGTGTGAGGCCTGTAAGATCGTGGCCGGCCGGGATGTCGAGCAGCTTCAGCGCGGCCGGATTTATGAGCGACAGGCGTCCGTCGAAATCGAAAATCACAATTCCCATCGGAGAGGCTTCGATCAGGAGCGAGAGGAATGTGTTTTGCTCATGCTGGCGCAGACGTTCGTTTTTCAGACATGTCATCATGCGGTTGAACATGTCGACCAGGCGGTCGGCGTCGGGATAACCCACTCTTGACAGGCGGCTGCCGAAATCCTGGGCGCTGACCAGATCCATTCCGGCGGTGAGCGTGCGGATTGGCCTCACCACAACAACCCATATCATGACGAGCAACACTCCGGCCAGCAGAAACAGAGCGGCCTCTGTCCATGACGGAAGCGAGGGGAAACAGAAACGGATCACAGCTATGGCCGTTATGACTATGGCAAGCAGAAAAAAGAGCAGATTGTAGCGCATGGCGATGATTTTCGATGTCAGGAGCGTCGTGGCGAGATTCCGTATTTCTCAAGTTTGCGGTATAGGGTCTGTCGGGTTATGCCGAGTGCCGCCGCGGCCTGCGATATGTTGCCGCCGCACTCGTCGAGAGCTTTCGCCACGGCAATGCGCTCCATGCTTCCGAGTGTCGAAGAGTCGTTGAGGTCGAACTGCCGTGCGGGAGCCGAAAGGTTGTGTTGCGCGCGGAACTGCTCTTCGCCAAGCGATGGAGAATCGCTGACAATGAGTGTGCGCTCGACCAGATTTTTCAGTTCCCTTATGTTGCCCGGATATGGCAGCGAGGCGAGAAACCGCATGGCATCGGCGGTTATGTGTGGCGCCGCGGTGCCGGCGGCCTGACAGTGGAGCTGTGCGAAGTGGCTGACCAGCAGTGGGATGTCGTCGCGGCGTTCGCGCAACGGCGGAAGCCTTAGGGTTATCAGGTTTATGCGGTAGAGGAGGTCTTCGCGGAATGTGCGGTCGCGCACCATGGCCGGGAGGTCGGCGTTAGTGGCGGCGATGAGGCGGAAATCGACCGATCTCGGTTTGCTTTCGCCGAGACGCTCGAAAGTGTGCTGCTGGAGCACGCGGAGCAGCTTGACCTGACAGGCAAGGTCAAGGTCGCCTATCTCGTCGAGGAATATAGTGCCGGTATGGGCCATCTCGAAGCGCCCTTTGCGGTCGGCTCCGGCATCGGTGTAGGCGCCTTTGACGTGTCCGAACATCTCGCTTTCGAAAAGCGACTGCGATATGCCTCCGAGATTGACCATTACGAAGGGGTTGGCGCGGCGGTGAGAATTGCGGTGTATGGCCTGGGCCACAAGTTCCTTTCCGGTGCCGTTTTCGCCGAGAATCAGCACGGGCGCATCGGTGGCGGCCACTCTGCGTGCGGTTTCAAGCACCTCGAGCAGCGCCGGGTTGCGGCCGATTATGCCGGCTGTGTCAAAGCCCTCGGGGCCTGGCTGAGGGGACTCAGGCGCGCTGACCGACAGCGCCGTCTCGACGCGCTGTAGCATCAGACGGTTGTCCCACGGCTTTGTGATGAAGTCGAACGCTCCGTGGCGCATACCTTCCACCGCAAGGGGGATGCTTCCCCAGGCGGTCATAAGAATCACAGGCACATCGGGCAGAAGCACTTTCATGCGCCGCAGCAGTTCGATTCCTTCGCGTCCGGTGGTGGCCCGCGAGAAGTTCATATCCATCATCACAAGCTTCAGCGACGGGGTGTTTCTGGCGGCAAGGATAGCCGCATCCGGCCCGTCGGCTTCGATAGCAGTGTGGCCGGCACGCCTGAGAAGCATGCTCAGAGACAGGCGCACGGCTTTGTCATCGTCGATAATAAGAATCATATTGCAAAGATAAACAATATATTCAGAGTGAGTCAGTGGTTAACCAAGTTTAATCGAAACATTCTCATATATGTCAGCCTGTCGGATGGCCGGCAGATGCGATTATTTCAGCACTTTCTCAAAGTCGGTTTCGAGGGGGGTGCTGGCGGCGTAGTCCCACAGCGTGAGCGACCTGAGCTGATAGTAGTAGAGCCAGTAGAGATAAAGCTCGTTGACAAACTCCTGACGGGTCTGGTCTTTTTTTATCTGGGAGTCGTTGAGGTCGAGCGTGGAGATTTTTCCGATAAGGAAAGTCTCGACATTGGTGGCGTAGCGGCGGCGGGCTATGGTGTCGGCGCGGCTGGCTAAGCCGAGCTGCTGCTGCTGGTTGCAGAACCGCTCGACGAGGATAAACAGATCCTGAGTGAAGTTCATGGTCTCCTGGCGCAGGCGGCTCTCGACCACGCGGCGGTTGCTTTCGGCCACTTTCACGCTGCCCCGCCGCTTGCCCCAGTCGAGCAGCGGAATCTTAACGCCTATCTCGACCACCTGATTGTCGCGCAGACGGCGGTAGGCATCGCCCATCTCGTTTGATGTGCCTGTATAGCCGACCTGTGCGAACAGGTCGATCTGGCGCAGATTCCCTTTGGCTTTGGCCACGGCATAGTCGGCCTCAAGCTGACGCCGGCGCAGGTTGCGTGCGAATTTGTTGTTGGCCAGAGCTTTTTCGAGGGCGTCGTTGTAGGTGATGTCGACGGCCGGAACGCTTCCGGGCACTTCGGGCACAAGCTCAACCGACTCGTCGTAGTCGAGAAATGAACGGAGGCTGAACATGGCGCTTTTTACCGAGCTTTCGCCCGATGTGAGCGCCGAACGGGCATCGAGAAGGTTTAGTTCCATCTGCAGCAGGTCGTTCTCGCTTATCTGCCCCATGGCCCGTTTCTCGCGTGCCACTTCATAGAGCTTCGTGGCGTTGGCGAGATTCTGGCGCGCTATCTCGAGGTTCTCGCGGTTCATGAGAAGATTGAAATAGAGCTGTATGGCCGACATGGCAACCTCTTCGGTGGCGCTGAGAAAGGCGGCTTTGGCCTCGGCATAGCGTTCGGGTTCGATGCGTCGGTTCCATTTCACGGTGTTCACGCCGAAAATCGGCTGGGTCAGGGTCAGCGCCACGGGAATGGTCATGAACCTGTTCGTGGCGCTCCCTTCGAGATCGCGGTAGAAATCGAGTTTTGTGTTGAGCGCTATGGTGCCTCCGGTGAGCCATATGTTCTGGCTCACCGACAGCTCGCCGTTGAGCTGAAGGAAGTTGTTTCTGACAAAACTGTAGGAGCCGGCATCGTTCATGTAGGAAGTGTATTGCTTGTAGTAGCCGGGAAGGGTGGCGTTGAAGCTAACCTCGGGCAGAAGGTCGGCTCTGTATGTGCGATATTCCCAGTAGGCCTGCCGCAGCTCGTCGAGTGCCACAGCGGCGTTTACGCTTTTGCTTCGGGCACGGGCAATGGCCTCGTCGAGCGTTATGCTTACGGGGGTCTGGGCGGAAACCGCGGCAGGGAGCAGGGTCAGAGACAGTAGCAGTGATCGGATTCTCATAGCGGATTATTCGTCTTTGAGTGCAAGCGCGGGGTTGATGCGCATGGCACGGATGGCAGGAAACAGAATTCCAAGAATTATCATCAGCGACAGCAGGCAGAAAGTTGCCGCCGCCATTGCCAGCACGTTGAGCGGATCGGATGTGACCGGAGTGTCTGTCTCTCTGAGAAAGCGGACTAAGGCGAAGTCGCCTGCCACAGCGACAGGTGTTACAATGGCAAGGAGAAGCAGGCCTTCGCCGAAGAGGCGTCGGAAGATGTCGGATGAGCTGGATCCGCAGACTTTGCGTATGGCGATCTCACCGGTGCGCTGCTGGGTGCGGAACCAGAATGTGCCGAGCAGGCCGAGGAAAATGCAGATAAGCAGGAATGCCATGATGATCAGAAAGTTGCGGATCATGGTAACTTCTTCAC
>CAMWTV010000176.1 GCA_947177215.1 uncultured Muribaculaceae bacterium | reverse complement strand
ACTCAGAGATATGCGACCCCAGCGTTAACAAATATTGGGGAACGGGGTCTTAATAAAGACAACAATATGGATTACGCGAATTTCCCACTTTCAAAAGGTAAAAACGGACAGGCTCCGACAATACGACTGAGTAGCGGTTACGATATGCCGATTGTAGGTCTTGGCACTTATAGCCTGACAGGTGACGTATGTGTCAATTCCGTAAAATCAGCCATTGCCCTCGGTTTCAGAAAAATCGACACGGCTCACATGTACGGGAACGAAGTTGAGGTCGGCAAAGGAGTAAGGGAATCAGGCGTGCCGCGCGAAGAAATCTTTGTAGCCACCAAGATTTACCCCAACCAATATTCCAACCCGGAAGCCGCGATAGAGGAATGTCTGCGCAAACTCGACATCGGATATGTGGATCTGATGCTCCTGCATCATCCCGGCACGGATGACGTGAAGGCATACAAGGCTATGGAGAAGTATGTCGCGCAAGGCAAAATCCGTTCTATCGGCGTGTCGTGTTACTATATCAACGAGATCGATGAATTTATAAAACAGGTCAATATAAAGCCTGTGCTGGTACAGAACGAGTTGCACCCATATTATCAGGATACTGATGTTGTACCTCATATCCAAGACCTTGGGATAGCTGTCGAGGCATGGTATCCTCTCGGTGGCAGAGGTCACCAGAAAGAGTTGCTCAACGACCCGGTTTTGAAAGAAATCGCCGACTCCCACAATAAATCTGTCGCCCAGGTTATATTAAGATGGGACTTGCAGCGTGGAGTCGTGGTCATACCAGGCTCAAGCAACCCCGCGCACATGAAAGAAAACATCTCTATATTCGACTTTGAGCTGAGTGATGAGGAAATGAGTCGCATCGCAGCCCTGAACCGAAACGAAAAACATGACTGGTACTGATAACGGACAACTGATTTATGAAATAAACAATATAAACAATATAAACAATGAACACAAAACTTCAATACAACCAGTACATTCCTACCCGCATCCTTTTCGGTGCCGGGCAGCTTAACAATCTTCATAAACAAACCTTCCCCGGAAAAAGGGCATTAATCATAATTTCAAACGGCAAATCGACACGCGCCAACGGTTACCTTGCCCGAACCGAAGAACAATTGCACAAGGCCGGCATTACAACTTCCGTTTTTGATGGAGTAGTACCTAATCCGACAGTCGACAACACCTCGGCAGGTGCCGATGCCGCCAAAAACTTCAATGCCGATTTTCTGGTGGCCCTCGGTGGAGGCAGTGTCATGGACTGTGCGAAAGCCATAGCTTTGCTTGCCACCAACGACGGCACCCTTTGGGACTATGTGGCGGTCGGTTCAGGCAAAGGAAAAGCTGTTACACAAAAACCGTTGCCAATAATTGCAATTACAACAACCGCCGGCACGGGTTCTGAAACGGACAACAGCGGTGTAATTACCAAAGAGGACACAAACGAAAAGGCATTTATAATGCACCCCGGACTTTTTCCCGTTCTCGCCATTGTTGACCCGGAGCTAATGCTTTCGGTTCCTCCCGAATTCACAGCTTTTCAAGGATTCGATGCGTTATTTCACAGCGTTGAAGGCTTTATAGCCAACACCGCGAATCTCGCAAGTGACATGAACGCACGGGAGGCAATACGCAATATCGCGGAATATTTGCCACGTGCTGTGGCGGACGGCAACGACCTCGAAGCCCGCACGAGGGTGGCATTTGCCAATACCTTGTCAGGAGCAGTTATGTGCCTTACACTTTTGACGAGTGAACATGGTCTTGAACACGCACTGTCGGCATATCACCCCAATCTGCCTCACGGAGCCGGTCTGATAATGATAAGCAAGGCATATTTCAGTTATTTCATACAAAATCATGGATGCGACGACCGTTTTATAGAGCTTGCCCGTCTGCTTGGTAAATCCGAAGCCGACAAGCCAGAGGATTTCATAACAGCCCTCGTGGAATTGCAGGAGGCGTGCGGAGTTGCCGACCTAAAAATGTCGGACTACGGCATTAAGCCTTCTGAATTTGAAACGCTTATGCGTAACACGCGCGAAGTGATGGGCATAATGTTTACCAGTGACCGCGTGCAGATGTCTGACCAAGACATCATAAATATATTCGCCGAGTCATATAAATGAGTGTAATGAACCGACGCGATGCAATAAAGAGAATCGGTCTGATTGCAGCAGGTACAGCGCTTTCGGCCACCGGAATTGCAGAGGCCGCAAACGTTATAGACCGGAATACAAAACGACGTATGAAGATACTTGCAATAAACGGGAGCGCGCGTAAGGAAAGCAACACCGGAGACATGATAGACCTTGTCGTTGCGGAACTTGCGCAGTCAGGACATGATATCGAAAAAATCAATCTTGCAGGGGTAACAATAAACCCCTGCAAAGCTTGCTTCGCCTGTGCCGGTAAGAGAAACTGCGTGTGGCGCAATGATATATTTTGCGACCTATATGACAAAATGACGGCGGCTGATGTGCTTATCATAGGCTCTCCTACTTATTCTGCCGATATATCAACACCCCTGAAAGCCATCTTTGAAAGGGCGAGCGTCGTGAGCGACACCAATCCGGGGATGTTCTCCCATAAAATCGGTGCCGGGCTGGTTAGCTGACAATATTCCGTCTGAATCTGATAAAACCCGACTAATCCAGGAGGATCACAAGAAAGTTCAACCTCCACCGCAATCGTGAGGCAAAAGACTCATGATTGAGCCTGGCTTCAGACTGTCGCGTCAGGTATTTTCACAATGGTCTGCGCGGATTGCATATCGCAACCTTTATTAAAAATCTTCTACCTGATTTTCCCTGAAAACTTGAGACACATCAATTTCGACAGATTTTCTTTTCTTAATTTGGCAGATCAGTTAACATTCCGTAACTTTGCGCATTGAATAATGCCATAGTTATGGACAGGCCACACACACATAAATCACACACAAATCTCTCCGCCATTTTCAGTAGACTCAATGGCGAAGGGTGGAGACGTGCGCTGAAAGCTGCCGGCATTGCAACTCTCGCGTTCCTATTGTCTTTCGTGCTGGCCCAGCCGTTCAGCTTTTCGGCGGGAACCCTCATGTCTAATTCCGACACAAAGGACTTCAACTTGACGGATTTCTACAATATAATAGCCGACTCTCGCCCGGTGCGCGCGCTCGACGACAAGATTGTGATCGTCGACATTGACAATACGAGCCGCGACGACGTGACCGACATAATCGAGATGCTCTCCGTCATGAATCCGGCGGCAGTCGGAATCGACGTGACGTTCAACGAGCCTCATGCCGACGACAGCCGCCTGCTCCATGCCATTGAAAATTGCCCAGACCTTGTGCTGGCCGTCGGTCTCTGCGCCATGCCGGGACAGAAAGACACTTTTATGGTCGACGACTACTCGTTTTTCTACAACACGCACCATGACATAATCACACATGGCGCAGTCAATCTGCCGTCAAAATCCGACGGAAGCACGATCCGCGACTTCCCGGTCATATTTCAAGGCCAGTTCGGCAAAACAATCAGCCCATTTGCAGTGGCTCTGGCTCGAAAAGCCGATGCAGGCGCCGTCAGACTCCTCGAATCCCGCGGAAACAAAACCGAGACCATCGACTTTCCCAGCCGCACCTTCAATGTGATTCCATGGCAGGAACTGCCCGACAGGCCGGCCGAAGTGGAAGGAAAAGTAGTGGTGGTCGGAGCTATGAACGAGATTGGCGACATGCACCGCACTCCGGTGTCCGACAAAATGTCGGGAGTGATGATACATGCCTATGCCATCAGCACCATTCTAAACGGCAACTATTACACCGTGGCCGCCTCATGGCTGAATCTCGGGCTGGCCTTCCTGCTGTGCTTCCTGCTGGCCATGGCCAGCCTATCGTTGCGGGTGCAGATCAAAGGTCTGGTGCTCCGCATGGTTCAGGTGCTGGTGCTATACCTTATAATACGCATCGGCTACTCTATGTTTGTTGACCACCGTGTCATAATCGACTTCTCGTTCTCTCTGCTCATGCTCACATTCGCTCTCTTTGCCTGCGACGTATGGATCGGGAGCAGCTATATTTTTCAAAATCTGTTCACACACTTCAAAAACCGCGGCCGGAGCAATGCCGCACACAACCGACACACAACATGAATAGCCACATTAAACACCTCTGCGCTATGCTTGCGGCCATTATTCTCGGACTGGCTCAGGCGTCGGCACACTATTCCGTCAAGTCTGTAAGCGGAAATGTCAAACTCAGACAAGGGTCAAAAACCGTCACCGCCACAGCTGGCATGGAGATCAAACCGGCCGACCTGATAATCATCGGCGACGATTCGTCGATCGATGTGCTCGATTCAATCGACAGCCAGATATACAGCGCACGTACCCCCGGACAGATGACGGTGACACGAATCATGTTTGACGCAAAGAAGAAAGCCAGGTCAAACTCGGGCACCGTCCATGACAAAATCCGAATGGGAAAAACCGCCGACTCGGGTAGCGGAGTGATTTTCATCGAAAAAGGGAAAGTGACACGCGCCCTGTCAACATATGACCCTGACGCCGAGCGGGTGCAGGTCGATGTCGACCTTCTCAGCCAAAGGCTTTATGCCATGCTGTCAAATTCACTCCAGGATCTCGACGCCATGAAATCTCCGGTAACCATACGCAACAGCCGCAACGACGGAAACGGAATACTTTTTTCGGTGGAAAACACACTGGCGTTTCCGATCTATTTCAACGTGATCAAGTTTGGTGACGACGGGGTTATCTGCATTTCAGAACTGGGGCAGCCGGTCGGAAGCTATGCGTTGCAACCCGACCAGTCAATCGCCAGAAGCCAGAACTCCGGACTGACTCGCGCGGAAAACCACATTCTGGTGATGACAAACTACTATTTTGAAGTAGACGAAC
>CAMWTV010000175.1 GCA_947177215.1 uncultured Muribaculaceae bacterium | reverse complement strand
ATATACTGCCCGCGAGCGTATTGACCAGCTTCTTGACGAAGGCTCGTTTGAGGAGCTCGACATGTTTGTCACCCACCGTTGCCACAACTTCGGTCAGGAGAAGAAATCGTATCTTGGCGACGGCGTTGTGACCGGCTACGGCACTATCGAAGGCCGTCTGGTTTATGTTTTCGCACAGGATTTCACCGTGTTCGGTGGCTCTCTGTCAGAGACAATGGCTCTTAAGATCTGCAAGATCATGGATATGGCCATGAAGATGGGCGCTCCGGTTATCGGTCTGAATGACTCGGGCGGCGCACGTATCCAGGAGGGTATCAATGCCCTTGCAGGTTATGCCGAAATTTTCCAGCGCAATATTCTGGCGTCGGGTGTTATTCCCCAGATTTCAGCCATTCTCGGCCCCTGTGCCGGCGGAGCGGTTTATTCTCCGGCTCTCACCGACTTCACCATCATGGCCAAAGGGATCAGCTACATGTTCCTGACCGGCCCGAAAGTGGTTAAAACCGTAACCGGTGAGGATGTAAGCCAGGAGGATCTTGGCGGCGCGACAGTTCACTCGCAGAAGAGCGGTGTGTGTCATTTCGCTGCCGAAGACGGCGAAGAGGCCATCAAGATTATCCGCAAGCTGATGAGCTACATTCCGCAGAACAACCTCGAGGACGCTCCTGTGGTTGAATGCAAAGACCCGATCGACCGCATGGAGGATTCTCTCAACGAGATCGTTCCCGACAGCCCCAACCGTCCCTACGACATGTATAATGTTATAGGTGCGATCGTAGATAACGGCGAATTCCTGGAGATCCAGCGCGATTACGCCAAAAACATCATCATAGGTTTCGCCCGTTTCAACGGCCAGTCGGTGGGTATCGTGGCCAACCAGCCCAAATTCCTTGCCGGTGTGCTCGACAGCAACGCTTCGCGCAAGGCTGCCCGATTCGTGCGTTTCTGCGATGCTTTCAACATTCCTCTGGTTTCGCTTGTCGACGTTCCGGGCTTCCTTCCCGGCACAGGTCAGGAATACAACGGCGTTATTCTCCATGGCGCGAAGCTGCTTTATGCTTACGGCGAGGCAACTGTGCCCAAGGTTACTGTCACACTCCGCAAGAGCTATGGCGGCAGCCATATCGTGATGAGCTGCAAACAGCTGCGCGGCGACATGAACTATGCGTGGCCCACGGCTGAGATCGCTGTTATGGGTGGCGCAGGTGCCGTTGAGGTGCTTTATGCCAAGGAAGCCAAGGCGTCGGACGATCCGAAGAAAGTTCTCGCCGAGAAGGAAGCGGAATACAACCAGCTGTTCTGCAACCCCTACAATGCAGCCAAGTTCGGTTATATCGACGATGTTATCGAACCGCGCAACACCCGCTTCCGCATTATCCGTGCTCTTCAGCAGCTTGCCACCAAGCGTGTGACCAACCCGCCCAAGAAACACGGCAACATTCCTCTGTAAGATAGAGACCGTTCAGACGAATCTCTGTCAGACAAATCAAGTTTTTAATTAAAAAAGGAATGTATAACAATATGAGAAAGAAGCTGTTAATTCTTGCGGCTATCCTGACTACAGTGAGTGTGGGGGCGTTTGCGCAGGCGCGCAAAGGCCTTCGCATCAACGAGGTCATGGTGGTCAACGAGAATAATTTTGTTGACGATTACGGTCAGCGTTCGGCGTGGATCGAGTTGTTCAACTCCAATTTCGCGCCGCTTGAGATCTCGAGCGTGTTCATCACCAACGATCCGGCCGATCCCACCAAATATCCTGTGCCTCTGGGCGATGTGAACACCCGCATCCCCAAGCGTCAGCACATCGTGTTCTGGGCCGACGGCAAACCGTCGCGCGGAACATTCCATACCAATTTCGTGCTCAATCCCGAACAGCCGAACTGGATTGGAGTTTATGATGCCGACGGACGCACGCTGATCGACTCGATCACGGTGCCTCCGATGCCTTACAACTCGACTTTCGCACGTAAAGTTGACGGAGAAGGTGTTTCGGCGCTTGACTGGGAAGTTCGCTCAGGCGAAGAGGGTAGCATCATCACCCCTTCGAGCAACAATGTGATCAAAGACACCAACAAGAAGGTCGACAACTTCGCCCGTCTTGACGGCAACGGTTTCGGCATGACCCTTTCGGCCATGGGAATCGTGTTCACGGCTCTGCTTCTGTTGAGCACATGTTTCTACATCATCAGCCGCATCGGAGCGGCCCGCTCGCAGCGCAAGAAGATGGTTGCCCACGGCATCAATCCTGCCGAGATAGCCCGCACCGACAAGCCCGAAGGTGACTCCGGCGAGGTTATCGCAGCCATTGCAATGGCTCTTAACGAGCATCTCAACGCCCATGACCTTGAGAGCGCCATCCTGACCATCCACAAGGTGCGCAAGCCCTACTCTCCCTGGAGCTCGCACATCTACACTCTGCGTCAGATGCCTCACAAGTAATGTTTAACAACCATTGAAAAATCCAAACGATGAAAGAATACAAGTATAAGATCAACGGAAATGTCTATAAGGTAGGCATCGGCGACATTGACAACGGCATTGCCGAAGTCGAGGTCAACGGCACTCCGTATAAAGTGGAGCTCGAGAAGAAAGACGCTCCCACTGTAAAGGTAACCGCTCCCAAGGCAGCAGCAGCTCCCCGCACGGCCAGCGGCGAGAAAGTTATCGCCAAACCGGCGCCCAAGGCAGCCGCAGGCGGCACACCCGTAAAGGCTCCGCTTCCGGGTGTAGTTCTCGACATCAATGTTACGGTAGGCCAGGAAGTGAAGGCTGCCGACACCGTGGTGACACTCGAGGCCATGAAGATGGAGAACTCGATAAAGGCCGGAGTCGACGGCAAGATCGCATCAGTAAGCGTAGCAAAGGGCGACTCTGTTCTTGAAGGCGCAGTGTTAGTCACCATTGCTTAAGTTGCCCTGAACTATGGGAGAATTTGGAACATTTCTGGTTGAGAACCTCACCCAGTTCTGGCATCTTACAGGTTTCTATAATGCTACATGGCAACATCTGGTGATGCTTGCCGTAGGTCTGTTTTTCATCTGGCTTGCAATCAAGAAAGATTTCGAGCCGATGCTTCTTGTGCCGATCGGATTCGGAATCCTTATCGGCAATGTGCCTTTCAACACCACCGCCGGCCTTGAGATAGGCATCTATGAGGAGGGCTCGGTGCTGAATATACTCTATAACGGCGTGAGCGCCGGCTGGTATCCTCCGCTGATTTTCCTCGGCATCGGTGCCATGACCGACTTCACAGCCCTGATCGCCAATCCGAAGCTGATGCTTGTGGGCGCCGCTGCCCAGTTCGGCATTTTCGGGGCCTATATGGTTGCTCTCGCTCTCGGGTTCATGCCCGACCAGGCCGGCGCTATCGCCATCATCGGCGGTGCCGACGGCCCGACGGCAATCTTCCTTTCGTCGAAACTCGCACCCAATCTTATGGGCGCCATTGCCGTGTCGGCCTACTCCTACATGGCTCTTGTGCCGGTTATACAGCCGCCTATCATGCGGTTGCTGACCACTAAACACGAGCGCCTGATCAAGATGAAGCCGGCGCGTGCGGTTGCCCAGAGCGAAAAGATCATTTTCCCGATCGTGGGTATGCTTCTGACATGTTTCGTAGTGCCTTCGGGTCTGCCTCTGCTCGGCATGCTTTTCTTCGGAAACCTGCTCAGAGAGTGCGGTGTGACCAACCGTCTGGCAAAAACGGCCTCGAACGCTCTGACCGATATTGTAACCATTCTGCTGGGCATGACTGTGGGAGCCTCGACCCAGGCTTCGACCTTCCTGACCAAAGAGACCATCTTCATTTTCGCACTCGGTTTCATGGCGTTTATCATCGCCTCTGCATCGGGTGTGCTGTTTGTGAAGCTGTTCAACCTCTTCCTTCCGCAGCAGAAAAAACTCAATCCGCTTATCGGTAACGCGGGTGTGTCGGCAGTGCCGATGTCGGCCCGCATATCGAACAATCTCGGACTTGAGTATGATCCGTCGAACTATCTTCTGATGCACGCCATGGGGCCCAATGTGGCCGGTGTTATCGGCTCGGCTGTGGCTGCCGGTGTGCTTCTCGGATTCCTTGCCTGATAACAGACAACAGAATTCCAACAACCTTAACGGGGATGTGCCTGAGTGCAGGCACATCCCCGTTAAGGTTGTTGGGTGTAAGTCATATAATTTGATATTTTTTGCTAAATTTGCAACAAATCAGCCCAATGAGGTGTTTATAATACAGATAACTCCTGAGGGCGACCGGCTGTAGCGATGCCACAGCTCACTTTAACTTTGGGAATACCTGCGAGAAAACATAACGGATCAGATAACCGCTATTAGATTTTGCCAATGATTCACAAGAAAGTAATAGATGCGATTTACAGAAAGTGCCGCAAGCGTCCGGAATCGCCCGATGAACTCAACATCCCGCTTCTGTTCGAGAAGCTTCCCGAAGAAACCATGATTGAAGTCGACGAAACCGACATTGTGATAGGCAGTGTCGATCAGATGTCGCCGTTTCACCGCATTCCGGTGAGCCACATTCATGCCATTCTTGAATTTGACGAAGCTGTGGCTATAGTGCTTCATGCGTCGATAGTGTTCCTGTCGAAGGAGAACGGTGCGATGCACGTTCATCTCAAGGAGATGAAACCGTCGATTCTCGACCGTATTCGCGGGGCGCTCTCGGTGGCCGCGATCTGACTGTCAGACTGTCAGGTGCCGGTTTATGCCGGCGTAGGCTGATAAGTCAGCCTTATATTTTGGAGAACCGAAAAATTTCTGTAACTTTGCATCCGCAGAAGGCGCAAGTGGCGTAATTGGTAGCCGCGCCCGACTTAGGATCTGGTGACTGCGGTCGTGGGGGGTCGAGTCCCCCCCTGCGCACAATTCATAATATTACATCGGGAAGCGTTTCAGAAAAACAGTTCTGTCACGCTTCTTTTTTTGTTTCCGGTTGTTATATCTTTGCAGCTGTCTCGTATACCCATCTGCCGCTG
>CAMWTV010000174.1 GCA_947177215.1 uncultured Muribaculaceae bacterium | reverse complement strand
GGCGAAAATTCAACGAGCTTCAGGAAAAATATTACACCGAATACAGTAAATTCCTTACTCAGGTGCAAATTCTCAGACTATATGATCTGGAAAGGCAGCAAATGGATAAAATGCGGAACCGCTCTCCCAAAAAGCCTAACAGACAGCATCCGAAAAACGCTCCTGCAAGAAAATAATGCCAGATAACAGATGAAGACAATATAAGGGGGGGGTGACGAATTTTACGTCACCCCCCCTTATATTGTCTTCATCTATATGTTCGCAGAGGTGGATAAAACGCATTCTCGATATAATCGAGTGTAAACGAATGCGGGTCTCCGCTTACGGCCGCCACATCGAAACGAGGCTCAAGCAACACATTCCTGCTCCTGAGATAGGAATCGGCGGCTTTTGACAACCGGCGTATTTTTGCCGGTGTCATTGCCAAAAGAGGGTTCACATCTCTTTCCCTGCGGGTTTTCACCTCAACGAATACAATCTCATTGCCTTTGGTGGCTATGATATCGATTTCATTATGTCCCGATTTCCAGTTTCGCTCCGCAATGGCATATCCTCTGACAACAAGATGATCTATAACCATCTCCTCGCCCCACTTCCCGAGAGAATTATGTTCAGCCATGGCATAAGCTACGGAAAACGGTTATTTATACTCATCCCACGCTTTGATCTGGATATCGTCAAGATTGAGCTGTGTGAAAGCTTTGATGAAAGTCGAAGCCAGACGGGCATTGGTAAGCAGAGGTATATTCAGGTCGATAGCAGCGCGACGCACCTTGTAGCCATTCGACAATTCAGCCGATGACAGGTTTTTCGGAAGGTTCACCACCATATCGATAAGCTTGTCGTGGAGCAAGTCAAGCGCCTGAGGCTGCCCCTCTGGATCAGAAGGCCAGTAAACTCTGACCGCCGGAATGCCGTTTTCAGTCAGGAAACGGTAAGTTCCTTCGGTAGCATAGATCTTCAGCCCGTAATTATGAATCAGATGCGCGGCCTCGAGCATCTCGGCTTTCTGACGAGGCGTTCCTGTCGACATCAGAACCGAACGCTTCGGAATGCGGTGGCCCACCGAAAGCATGGATTTCAGCAATGCCTCATTGGTATCGTCGCCGATACATCCTACCTCACCTGTCGAAGCCATGTCGACTCCGAGCACCGGATCGGCTCCCTGAAGCCTCGAGAAACTGAACTGCGAAGCCTTGATGCCTACATAGTCAAGGTCAAACAGGGTTTTGTTGGGTTTCTCAACATTCTCGCCCAGCATAACTCGTGTAGCCTGGTCGATGAAATTAATTTTCAGCACCTTTGACACAAACGGGAAGCTGCGCGACGCGCGGAGATTACATTCGATAACCTTTATGTCGTTGTTTTTTGCCAGGAACTGGATATTGAAAGGCCCTGAGATGTTGAGTGCCTTGGCAATCTGGGCCGAGACCTTCTTGATGCGGCGCATAGTCTCCACATAAAGTTTCTGCGGAGGGAACTGGATGGTGGCATCGCCAGAGTGGACTCCGGCAAACTCAATATGTTCGGAAATGGCATAAAGTTTTATCTCTCCGTTCTGGGCAACGGCATCCATCTCTATCTCTTTGGCATTCTGCACAAACTCGGTAACAACCACAGGATGCTGCTTCGATACATTGGCAGCAAGCCTGAGGAAACGGTGCAGCTCCTCTTCGTTCGAGCACACATTCATGGCAGCACCTGAAAGCACATAACTCGGACGCACAAGCACAGGGAAACCGACTTCGCGAATAAAGTCGTCTATATCGGCAAAGCTTGTCAACTCGCGCCAACGGGGCTGGTCGATGCCCAGACGGTCAAGCATGGCCGAGAATTTATGTCGGTCTTCGGCATTGTCGATCGAACGGGCGGTAGTGCCCAGAATATTGACTCCGGCATCGTCAAGACGCGTTGCAAGGTTGTTCGGAATCTGACCGCCCACCGACAGAATCACTCCGTGGGGAGATTCCATTTCGAGAATATCCATCACACGCTCGAATGTCAGCTCGTCGAAATAGAGTCGGTCACACATGTCATAGTCGGTCGAAACGGTTTCCGGATTATAATTAATCATGACCGACCGCCATCCTTGCTCTTTGACCGTGAGCAACGCATTTACCGAGCACCAGTCAAACTCTACGGAACTGCCGATGCGGTATGCTCCCGAACCGAGCACCACAACCGATTTGTGGTCATGAAGATAATTCACATCGTTCTCGCTGCCGTTGTAAGTGAGATACAGATAGTTTGTCATAGCCGGATATTCGGCGGCCAGAGTGTCGATCTGCTTTACAACAGGAACTATGCCGAGTTGCTTGCGGTAGGCCCGCACACAGGCATTGTCGCCACCGCTGACATCAAGATCATTCCCCTTCACGGCACGGGCAATCTGGAAATCACTGAAACCCTGCTGTTTCGCGGTTCTGAGAAGATCTTCCGGAATCAGTTCGATCTCATTCTGCTCTTTCAGCAACCCTTCGGTGACTATGATATTGTGAAGTTTCTGGAGAAACCATTTGTCGATTCGTGTAAGCTCATGTATGCGCTCAACCGAATATCCTTCGCTCATGGCCTTTGCAACCACAAATATACGTTTGTCGGTAGGCTCTTTCAGAGCCTTGTCCATATCATCGATCTTGAGTTCGCGGTTGCCTACGAAACCGTGCATGCCCTGCCCTATCATGCGCAGACCTTTCTGGATAACCTCCTCGAAAGTGCGTCCGATAGCCATGACTTCGCCCACCGACTTCATCGACGATCCGATTTCACGTCTTACGCCATGGAACTTACCTAAATCCCAGCGCGGAATCTTGCAGACAATATAGTCGAGAGCTGGCTCGAAGAAGGCCGAAGTCTCCTTCGTCACAGAGTTCTTGAGCTCGAACAGACCGTAGCCAAGGCCGAGTTTGGCAGCAACAAACGCCAGAGGATAGCCGGTAGCCTTCGATGCAAGTGCCGATGAACGGCTCAGACGGGCATTGACTTCGATTACGCGATAATCCATCGAATCGGGGTCATAGGCATACTGCACGTTACATTCGCCGACTATGCCGATATGACGTATGATCTTTATAGCGAGTTCGCGCAGATAATGATAGTCGTCATTCGATAGCGTCTGCGAGGGAGCCACAACAATACTTTCACCGGTGTGAATTCCCAGCGGGTCGAAGTTTTCCATGTTGCAGACCGTTATACAATTGTCGTAACGGTCGCGCACAACTTCATACTCCACCTCTTTCCATCCTTTCAGCGATTTCTCGACCAGCACCTGCGGTGAGAACGAGAATGCTTTTTCAGTAAGAGCCACAAGCTCGTCGGCATTGTCGCAGAAACCGCTTCCGAGGCCGCCGAGCGCATATGCCGCACGCACTATGACAGGATAACCGAGACGTTCGGCGGCAGCCAGAGCCTCTTCGGTGGTTTCAACCGCCTCGCTTTTTATGGTTCTTACATCTATCTCGTCAAGCTTCTTCACAAAAAGCTCGCGGTCTTCGGTATCTTTGATTGCCTGCACCGGAGTTCCGAGCACTTCAACATTATATTTCGCGAGCACACCCGACTCAAACAGCTCTACACCGCAGTTGAGCGCAGTCTGGCCGCCGAACGAAAGCAGAATCCCGTCGGGACGTTCTTTCTCGATCACACGTTCTACGAAATAGGGTGTGACCGGAAGGAAGTAGATCTTGTCGGCGAACCCTTCCGAGGTCTGCACTGTGGCGATGTTCGGGTTGATAAGCACGGTGTTTATACCCTCCTCTTTCAAGGCTTTCAACGCCTGGGAACCGGAGTAGTCAAATTCGCCGGCCTCACCGATTTTCAGTGCGCCGCTACCAAGAAGAAGAACTTTTTTAATATTTTCCATGCCGGAATCAAATGATTTGGTATTGTGTGTGGGTTGTGGCTATTAAATTAAAATCTCAGTGCTCCCGGTTGCTCAAAGCAACTCTATGAATCGGTCGAATATGAATTCAGTGTCGCGCGGTCCGGAAGAAGCTTCAGGATGGAACTGTGCCGAGAAAAACGGAAGAGTCTTGTGACGTATGCCTTCATTGGTGCCGTCGTTCATGTTCACGAACAGAGGCTCCCAGTCTTCTCCCAGAAGAGAATCGTCAACGGCATAGCCATGATTCTGCGATGTTATGAAGCATGTGTTTGTGCCGGTCATTCTCACCGGCTGGTTATGGCTCCGGTGACCGTATTTGAGCTTATAGGTCTGCGCTCCGGCCGCTTTTGCAAGAAGCTGGTTACCCATGCAGATGCCGCATATCGGTTTCCCGCTTTCCATGGCCTTGCGGATGTTCTCGACAGTCACGGTCGCGAAATCAGGATTGCCCGGGCCGTTTGATATGAAAAGACCGTCAAACGGAATGGTGTTGAAATCATAGTCCCATGGAACTCTGACAACTTTCACTCCGCGACGGGTGAGACATCTGATAATATTGAATTTCGTGCCGCAGTCTACAAGAACAACAGTTCGGTCACCCTCTCCGTGAATCTCCGGCTCGGCGCAGCTTACTTTGGCAATGAGGTTCTCAGCATTGGGGTCATCAAATTCAACCTCGTCAGGCGAATCGAAATATATCTTTCCGAGCATCGAGCCTTTTTCACGGAGATGCTTGGTCAGCGCCCGGGTATCAATGCCATAAAGACCGGGGATTTTTTCATCCCTCAGCCACTGGTGAAGCGAGCGGGTCGAAAGCCAGTGGCTCGGCTCCCAGGAATAGTCCTGGGCTATGATGGCACGGCAATGTATGCGCGAACTTTCGAGAAATTCGCTCACATCGTCCTTGACCGTTTCAGGCGGAACACCGTAGTTGCCAAGAATGGGATAGGTAGTCACAAGAATCTGTCCTTCGTAAGACGGATCGGTAAGGCTTTCGGGATAGCCGGTCATCGCGGTGTTGAAAACAACCTCGCCTGCGGTCGGCGCCTCATAGCCAAACGATTTTCCTGAAAAGCATGTGCCGTCTTCAAGCATAAGAACGGCGTTGCGTGTCTGTCGCATATTGTTACTTGAAAGCGTGAGAATAC
>CAMWTV010000173.1 GCA_947177215.1 uncultured Muribaculaceae bacterium | reverse complement strand
CCTCACCGTCTGATCGGCAGAGGCAGATAGGGATAATAGAAGTTTCTTCAGAGACAGAAGAACCGACAATGGATATGATGAACTCTCCGGCCACGCAAGCCGGAGGATAATGATGTATTTTTATGAAAAGGCTTGTATACCTGTTTAAGGCATTTTTCAACCATCCCGGAGTATTGTCCGTATGGGTTGTCATAGTCCTTATTGTGCCCAACTTCGCACTTAACATAACCGAGAACTATGGCGGAATAATGAAATTTGTGAATGTTCTGATACCGCTTGGAACCTATATGATCCTGATGTCATTGTGGAAACGCACTGGTATAACAACATTCCTGTTACTGCCCTTCATGGTGCTTGGCGCATTTCAGCTTGTGTTGCTTTACCTTTATGGCGAATCGATCATTGCTGTAGACATGTTTCTGAATGTAGTGACAACAAACATGTCTGAGGCCACCGAACTGCTGTCAAATCTCATGCTGGCTATTTTCGGGGTTATTCTTCTTTATCTGCCACCGTTGATATTGGCCGGGATCCATATTTTACGCAAAGTGTCGCTTGGAGAAACATTCAGAAAAAACATGCGCGCATGGGGCATTGTAATGGCGCTGATCGGAGTCACATTGGCATGTGTCAACCTTTTCTCTGCCTCTCCTGAAAGTTTCCGAAGGTCGGTTTTTCCTGTAAATGTTATTGACAACATGTTTCTGGCTGCTCATAGATATGAGGCCACAGAGCGATATCATGAGACATCAAAGAGTTTTACTTACAATTCCCGTTTAAAGAATAATGTGGAAAACAATCGTGAAATCTTTGTTTATGTCATCGGAGAGACGTCTCGTGCGCTGAACTGGCAGTTGGCCGGTTACGATAGACCGACAAATCCGGTGCTGGGCAATGTCAAAAATCTTGTGTTTTTCAAGCGGGCTATATCCGAATCGAATACAACACACAAAAGCGTTCCCATGCTCATGAGTTTTGCCTGTGCCGAGAATTTTGATTCAATAAACTGCTATAAAAGCATTATAACAGCAATGAAAGAGGCCGGATTCTATACCCGTTTTTACTCAAATCAAGCTCCGAACCGATCTTATATCGAATATTTCGGTAACGAAGCTGATGACGTGAGATATACGGATTACACAAAAGTGCCCCATCCTTACGATGGCGAACTGCTGCCAATGGTTGAACAGGCTGTGGCCGACACACTACACCCTCGGCAGTTTATTGTTCTACACACATACGGCTCGCATTTCCAGTATAACGACCGCTATCCCAAAGAAAAAGCATATTTCAAGCCCGACAGAGTTACCGAAGCCGACAGGTCAGAACGCCAGGTGCTCGTTAATGCCTATGACAATGCCGTCAGATATACCGACCAATTGCTTGGCAACATAATACAATGCCTCGATTCAGCCGACTGCAAAAGTGCCTTGCTTTACAGCGCTGATCACGGAGAAGATATATTTGATGATGAACGCGAGCGATTCTTGCATGCCTCACCAATTCCAACATATTATCAACTCCACGTTGCCATGCTTGCATGGATGTCGGATGAAATGTGCCGCCGCCACCCAGAATACATTAAGATTCTCAGACGAAACTCTGAAAAATGCGTGTCGCCACAAAAAACGATGTTCAATACTGCCCTTGAGCTGACCGGGGTGGAAGCTGACCGTTTTAAGCCCTCGCGCTCTCTCGTAAACGATCGCTACCGGTATGAAGATCCGGTTTATCTGACCGATCTGAATCAGGCCGTTCCTCTTATGAATTCCGGTGTCAAACAGGCTGATAAAACACTTCTGGCACAGCTTCTTAGCAATCGGTAAATTACAAATAGCAGCAACCAAAACAGCAAGATTCGATTGAAAAGTTTCCCAATTCAAAAATTAACACGCTGATTGTAAGCGTGTTAATTTTTGAATTACACTAAAAAGTTTTCCAAATATAAAATCATGCACATTTTTGAGCTGACTAAATTTGCACAGCGGCAAGACTTTTCTTACCTTTGTCAAACGATGAAAACATCGCCTTATATGTGGCCTCTCTCCAGTTGGGTTAAGCCACTGAAAACATTAAATTTCCAGATTAACCATTCTAAAACTAAAAATGATTCAGACCGTGTTGAAGCGCGACGGGCGCATCGTGGGATATAACGAAGAGAAAATCAAAGCGGCCATCCGCAAGGCCATGCTCCAGACAGATCTTGGCGAAGATGAAGCCCTCATACAGAAAATCACAGACAGGATCGGAGTGACAGGCCGGGAGCAGATGACTGTGGAGGAGATTCAGGATAAGGTTGAGCTTGAACTCATGAAATCACCCCGCAAGGAGGTGGCAAAACGTTATATTGCCTATCGTGACAAACGGAGCATCGCAAGGCGCGCCAAGACACGTGATATATTCCTGGAAATAATCGAGGCTAAAAATAACGACATCACTCGCGAAAACGCCAACATGAACACAGACTCTCCGGCCGGAATGATGATGAAATTCGCCTCGGAGACAACAAAACCATTCGTTGACGATTATCTGCTGACCCCCGAGGCACGCGATGCCGTGCGTCACGGATATCTGCACATACACGACAAAGACTACTACCCCACTAAAAGTCTGACATGCGTGCAGCACCCGCTTGAAAAAATTCTTAAGAACGGGTTTATTGCCGGGCATGGCGAATCGCGTCCGGCCAAACGCATAGAAACAGCCAGCGTGATAGCATGCATCTCTCTGGAAACCGCTCAGAACGAGATGCACGGCGGTCAGGCCATACCGGCTTTTGATTTCTATCTTGCCCCGTTCGTACGCTCCTCTTTCATTGAAGAACTGAAAAAGGCTGAGGCAGTTACAGGAGAAGACCTGTCTGACGTGTACGAAGCCCGGATTGACGATTTTGAGAAAAAACCGCTTGACGGCCTCAAAGGGCGCGAACGAGCCATTCAGCACGCGATAAACTGCACCGTAAGCCGCGTGCACCAGTCAATGGAAGCCTTCATCCACAATATGAACACAATTCATTCCAGAGGCGGCAACCAGGTTGTGTTCAGCTCAATCAACTACGGGACTGACACATCAGCCGAAGGCCGATGCGTTATACGTGAGCTCCTGAAATCAACCTATGAGGGTGTAGGCAATGGCGCCACCGCAATATTCCCGATTCAGATATGGAAAAAGAAAAGCGGCGTGAACTATAAGCCGGAAGATCCCAATTACGATCTGTATCAGCTGGCCTGTAAAGTGACAGCCCGCAGATTCTTCCCCAACTTCGTGAATCTCGATGCCACATTCAATCATCATGAATTGTGGAAAGCCGATGATCCCCGCCGTTATATGCACGAAGTGGCAACAATGGGATGCCGCACACGCGTGTTTGAGAACCGTTATGGCGAAAAAACATCTGTCGGACGCGGAAATCTCAGTTTCTCAACCATCAACATTGTGCGCATAGCCATAGAATGTATGGCTATACAGGATAAAGACGAGAGAATCGAACGTTTTTTCTCAAAGCTTGACGAGGTTCTTGAAATCACTGCCAGGCAGCTCTGCGATCGTTTCAACTTCCAGAAAACGGCTTTGGTAAAACAGTTCCCGCTTCTCATGTCGCGCCTCTGGAACGGATCCGAGAATCTCGATCCGAACCAGACCATTGAGAGCGTTATTAACCAAGGTACACTTGGAATATGATTCATCGGACTTGCCGAATGCCTTGTGGCACTTGTCGGGAAACACCACGGTGAAAGCGACGAAGCGCAGCAGTTGGGCCTCAAAATAGTATCGCACATGCGTTCGCGTGCAAACGAATTCTCGGAGCGTTATCAGCACAACTTCTCAGTGCTCGCCACTCCGGCCGAAGGCTTGTCTGGCAAATTCACCGCAAAAGATCGCAAAACATTTGGAGAGCTTCCCGGCATAACCGATAAGATATATTATACCAACTCCAACCATGTGCCGGTCTACTACAAATGTTCGCCACGTCACAAAGCCCGTATTGAAGGCCCCTATCATGAGCTGACGCGCGGAGGTCACATTTTCTATGTGGAGATCGATGGCGACGCCACACACAACCCTCAGGCCATATCCGACATTGTGGATCTTATGGACTCGAACAACATTGGTTATTGTTCGGTTAATCACAACCGCAACCGGTGCATGAAATGCGGATATGAGGATTCACAGGAGCATCTTGACATTTGTCCTAAGTGCGGCAGTTCCGACATAGACAAGCTTCAGCGCATAACAGGCTATCTGGTGGGAACAACAGACCGCTGGAACTCAGCCAAACTCGCCGAACTTTCCGACAGAGTGGTTCACAAATAAATTCCACACAGGAGATGACATCACGCACTCTTAGAGTTATTGATATAGTTCCGGGCACGTCGGTCGACGGCCCGGGACTACGTACTTCTATATATTTTTCCGGATGCCACCACCGTTGCGAAGGATGCCATAATCCACAGTCGTGGGATATGAATGCCGGGAAAGAAATGTCAGTCGATGAAATCATGTCGGTGATCGACGAGAACGGTTTTAACGTGACATTCTCAGGCGGAGACCCGATTTATCAGTCAGAGGCTTTATTGCCGTTGGCACAAGCAATCAGTCAGCGAGGATATAGCATATGGTGTTACACCGGATTCCGCTACGAAGAACTGCTTGAAATGCCATACGCCAGCCGCCTCTTGCCATATATTGATGTTGTTGTTGACAGCCCTTTTGATTTGAAACTTCGCGACATTTCATTACGTTTCAGAGGGTCATCAAATCAGAGGCTAATTGACGTCAGGCGCTCCAATGCCGAAAGTAAAATTATTCTCTGGGGAGAATAACCTGAAAAATAAACAAAAGCAAGCGCCGGAGTTTTTTAACCCCGGCGCTTGCTTTTGTTTATCAAGCTTTCCGACAATTACTTGCTTGCAATGCTATCGGAAACAGTTAAACGAAGACGGCCTTTTGCACGACGACGAGCCAAAACTTTACGACCATCGGCAGTTGCCATTCTTTCGCGGAAACCATGCTTGTTAACTCTTTTTCTGTTAGAGGG
>CAMWTV010000172.1 GCA_947177215.1 uncultured Muribaculaceae bacterium | reverse complement strand
GAGGCGCGCCCCAACCCGCCGCCTTCATCCCCCCAGGCAACTGCAAGACCACGGAGGACGCCGACAACGAGATGCTCGCCATCATACGCCGCGACGTGGAGGAAGTGCTGATTCCGCGCGTCAAGGCCCAGCTTCCCGACGAGGTGAAACACCTGTGGGGCGACGACATAACCCTGCATGTGAATCCGACCGGAAAATTCGTGATCGGAGGCCCGCACGGCGACACCGGCCTGACCGGACGCAAGATAATTGTCGACACCTACGGCGGACGCGGAGCGCACGGCGGCGGAGCATTCTCGGGCAAAGACCCCTCGAAGGTTGACCGCTCGGCAGCCTATGCCGCACGCCACATAGCCAAAAACCTTGTGGCAGCAGGAGTGGCCGGCGAGGCTCTGGTGCAGGTGGCCTATGCCATCGGCGTTGCCGAACCCGTAAGCCTCTATGTCAACACCCGCGGAACAGCCCGTGTCGACATGACCGACGGCGAGATCTCGCGCAAAGTGAAAGAGATTTTCGACATGCGCCCCAACGCCATCGAGAAACGCCTGAAACTGCGCAACCCGATATATCTCGAGACATCGACCTACGGCCACATAGGCCGCACTCCGCGCATCGTGACCAAGACATTCCATTCTCCCCTCCACGGCACAAAAAGCATGGATGTGGAGCTGTTCACCTGGGAGAAACTCGACTACGTTGACCGCGTGCGCCAGGCATTCGGCCTCTGAGACATCCCCACTCACTACAAATGAAAGATCAGGAAACTGTGGCGTAAAACAAACAATTACGACACAGTTTCTTTTGTAACAACCCAGACAGATACCGATGAAAGCACTGACCTACATATCTCACGGCAGGTTCGAGATGACCGAGAAGCCTAAACCTGTGATCACCGACCCGAAAGACGCCATTGTAAGGGTTACGCTATCAAGCATATGCGCCTCCGACCTGCACATTCTTCACGGAAGCGTACCCAAAGCCCGGCCCGGCATCACGGTAGGGCATGAGATGGTGGGCATTGTGGAAGCCGTCGGATCGGCAGTCAGACGCATCAGACCGGGCGACCGTGTGGCCGTGAACGTAGAGACCTTCTGCGGCGAATGCTACTTCTGCAAACGCGGATGGGTGAACAACTGTCAGGATCCCGACGGAGGATGGGCGCTGGGATGCCGCATCGACGGAGGGCAGGCGGAATATGTGCGTGTGCCCCACGCCGACAACGGTCTGACACCGATACCCGACAGTGTGAGCGACAGTCAGGCGCTATTCACCGGCGACATTCTTGCCACAGGCTACTGGGCGGCAAAAATATCGGAAATCCAACCCGACAACACAGTGCTGATAATCGGAGCCGGCCCGACCGGGCTCTGCACCCTTCAGTGTGTCGGGCTGTACGGGCCGGAGCATATCGTGGTCTGCGAGAGCGACGAGACAAGACGCCGGTTCGTGGCCACCCGCTATCCCGGAGTCACCGTAACCTCTCCCGAAGAGTGCCGTGAAACCGTAGACCGCCTTACCGACGGCCGTGGAGCCGACCGGGTTATAGAGGCCGCCGGGGCCGACACCACTTTCGAGGCGGCATGGCAGTGTGCCAGAGCCAACGCCATAGTCACTGTGGTGGCTCTCTACAACAGCCCCCGCATGCTCCCCCTGCCCGACATGTATGGGAAGAACCTTACATTCAAGACCGGAGGTGTTGACGCCTGCGACTGCGGCGAGATTATGCGCCTCATAGCCCAAGGGCGCATCGACACCACCGCGCTTATAACCCACAGCTTCCCGCTGTCGCGTATAAAAGAGGCTTACACCCTGTTCGAGCGGAAAGATGACAATGTGATAAAAATCGCAGTCTACCCCGACTGACCGATGCCGAAGCAAGAGCGGCAAGTGCCAAAAAACAGATTAAACTTCTTTGCTGTCAGCGAAAAAAAATGTATCTTTGTGCGTTTTATTCCGCGAAAAGCCCCTGAATTGACATTCAGGCGCTTTTACGGCATTTATGCCACGCGACACAACTAATTGAAAATAAAGAAAATAAAAACACAATAACCATTTAACAGTTAAATGTCAACACTTGAAAAAATCCGTCAGCGCCCCATCCTGATCATCTCGATTCTGGGTCTGGCACTCCTGTTGTTCATCCTCACGGCGGTTGACCGTCCGGGCGAACTGTTCACCGACAGCCATACAGTGGCCAAAATCGACGGTGAGAAAATCGATTACATGGACTTTCAGAAACGCGTCGAGCAGCAGCAGGAACAGCTCCAGCAGCGCGGCTACACAAACGTTGACGCCGCTCAGGTGCAGGAATACGTTCTCCAGCAGATGGTCAACGAGACACTCATGAAAAAGGAATACGAGCGTCTGGGCCTCACAGTCACCGACCGTGAGCTGTCGCAGGCAATGCTCGGCGACACCCCCCATCCCTACGTCAGCCAGATGGTGCAGAGCATGGGCATACCCTCGGCTCAGATGTTCCACGACGCCGCCTTCAACCCCACCAAAAACGGCATAGATCCCCAGCAGGCACAGCAGCTGCAGCAGGCATGGATCGCCCTTGAAAAAGACACCGAAGAGATGCTTCTCCAGCAGAAATTCATCAACCTTTTCAACGGCACCCTGACCGCCAACAAGCTCGACGCCCAGGCAATCTACGAAGGCAACGCCTCGACCTCGACCATCGCCTACGCCAAGAAAGACCTCTCTTCGCTCAACGACGACGAGTTCCCCGTAAGCGACAGCGAGATCAACGACCTTTACAAGCAGGAGAAGAACCGCTACCGCATCACCGAGCCGCAGCATCTGGTGAGCTACATAGCCGTTGACATCACACCCTCGTCGGAAGACCTTGCCGCCGCCCAGAAAGAGGTGGAAGACGCCATAATGGGCCTGCGCATGAACCCCGGCACCGACGCCGTGAGCAGCAACACCCGTTTCTATGTGAACCGCGTATCGGCCACCGAGCAGGCACTTGCACCGGCCCTGAAGAAAGTGGTTCCGTCGATGGCAAAAGACTCTACCGCCATGGTTCAGTTCATCGACAACCAGTACACCATCGCCAAGCTTCTCGACACAACCACTTCGATCGACTCTGTGCTGCTCGACGTGGCGTTCATCGACGAGAAAGTTGACGCCGACTCGATCATAGCCCGCCTGAACACCGGCGCCAAAGTAGCCGACCTCGGCGACGCCGTTATCCAGAGCCAGGACAGCGTGTGGGTTTCACTGCTCGCTCCGGGCATGGCCGTGATGAAAGAGGAACTCAGCAACGCCGCCACCGGCACATACTTCAAGCCTGAGAACAACAACGGCCAGAACGGCATGACAGTGCGCGTGCGCAGCCGCAAAGCTCCTGTCACGGTTTACGATGTAGCCGAGATCACATACGACGTGAACCCCTCGACAGCAACCATCAACAAGCTCAACAGCGACCTCCGCTCGTTCATCACCGAGAATTCAACCGCCGACAAGTTCACAGCCGAGGCTCCCAAAGCCGGATATTCGGCACTGAGCGCCATCATCACCCCGTCGAGCCTCTCGGTAAACGGACTCTCTGACAGCCGCGGCGCAGCCAAATGGGCTCTCGGCGCCAAGAAAGGCCAGGTATCGGGCATATTCAACGACGACCGCGACTCGCGTCTGCTCGCCCTCACCGTGACCGACATCTACGACGGCGACTATGTGCCTGTGACCAACGACCAGGTTCGCACCTACCTCACCAACAAGGCCCGCAACGCCAAGAAAGCCGACAAACTCATTGCCGACTTCAAAGGAAAAGGCAACAACGTGAGCGAATATGCCGCAGCCATGCAGGTCAAGGCCGACACCACCGACGTTACCTTCGGTCAGGCATATGTACGCGACTTCGGCATGTATGAAGCTAACCTCCAGGCCAACGTGGCAGCAGCCAAGAAAGGCCAGACAGTAGGCCCCATCGCCCTGAAGAACTCGGTTGTAGTGTTCGAGGTAGTGAATGTCAACGAGCAGGGACGCGCCTTCGACTTCGCCAACGACGCCATGATGTTCAACCAGCGTGAAGGCGCACAGTCGTTCCAGCGCTCGCTCCCCGAAGTGCTCATGGGCAACAAGACCGTTGAGAACCGCATCCAGAAATTCTACAGCGACCGTCAGTAATCCCTGCGCGGAAGCTGCCCGGACAAGCAACACAAAGGCGTCGTGTCGGTTCTGACACGGCGCCTTCGCTTATTCCGGCCATCCGGAACGGCGGGAGAGGTTAATTTTGTCTTCTGACGGTTTTTGATTAATTTTGTAATATGATTGATGAAACCTCACAAAGTCTGGAGAACGTTCCCGCACAGCCATATGTAGAGCCGGCGCTCTATCTGTTTCCGGTGCCGTTGAGCGACACATCGCACCCTGACGATGTGCTGCCTCCGGGCAACGCACGCCTGTTGCGCGGCATATCCCACTTCATTGTCGAGAATGTGCGCTCCGCACGCAGATTCCTCAAACGCGTCGATCCTTCGATAAGCATAGACCCCATCACATTCACTGTGCTCGACGAGCACACCCGCCCCGAAGAGGTGTCGGCCATGCTCGACCCCCTGCGCCAGGGAAAGCCGATGGGGGTGATCTCTGAGGCCGGATGCCCCGCGGTGGCCGATCCGGGCGCCGACGCCGTGGCTATTGCCCAGCGCAACGGCCTGAAAGTGGTGCCGCTGACCGGCCCGTCGAGCATTCTGATGGCACTCATGGCCTCTGGATTCAACGGACAGAGCTTCGCCTTTGCCGGATATCTGCCGGTCGATGCAGCCAAGCGCAAAGCCACCCTACGCGAAATGGAGCAGCGCATACGACGCGAACGCCAGACCCAGATTTTCATCGAGACCCCATATCGCAACAACCGCCTGATAGGCGAGCTTGTAAACTCCCTTCCGGGAAGCATGCTGCTGTGTGTGGCCTCCGACATAACGGGGCAGAAAGAGAACATCGTAACGAAACCGCTGTCGCAGTGGGCCAAAGGGGGCTACGACTACGCCAAGACTCCGACCATTTTCCTACTTTTCAGTTAAACAGAATGGCACGCTACAAAAAAACGAACGAACACGGCAAGGGTATGCCCGGAC
>CAMWTV010000171.1 GCA_947177215.1 uncultured Muribaculaceae bacterium | reverse complement strand
CCCCCTTCTGCGATCGGTTGTTGTCGTTGCTGAATTCCATACGGCAAATTTAATCATTTTTTTTCAGAATCATTAAGATGAAAAATTTGGAAGTAGGTCGTCGTTATGTTAATTTTGCACTTAAATGTTAAATATGCGGCCGATCTGTCGTCGTTGGTCAGACTTTTTATTTGGAGCCGCACAACATTGGCAGTGTGTTATTTGTTAATATTATCAAAGTTTTCTAAATTTGCCGACGGGCTTTCCCTTTGTTTTTCACGATTTTATTGCTGCCCGTCAGGCGTATTGAGGAGGTTATAGATGAAAAAATCAATTATATGGCTTTTGACTGTGTTGATGTCGCTGACGGCGGTGGTGCTTCTGTATATACAGATCATGTATATGGAAAGCATGATCCGCATGCGCGACGACCAGTTTTCAGAAGGGGTGCGCCGTTCGCTTTATGCCGTGTCGTCGCTGCTCGAGCAAGACGAGACCAAATATTTCCTTGAGGAGGATGTGGCCCAGGTCGAGGCCTCGTCGGTATATGCCCAGTATGGCGGCACACCTCATCTGGGTGGAATCAAATACTCCTTTACCACCCGAAGCGGCGTAGAAGGCGATGTGACCCTCAGGGCCGATGCCGAGAAAATCTACAAGATCCAGAGCGAAAGCAATGTAGCCTCGAGCTACAACTCCATGCGCGAGGAGCTGAAAGGGCAGTACCTCTATCAGAAAGGGGTGATTGACGATGTTATAATCAACATCATGAACAAAGCCGGCGACAGGCCTATCGAGGAGCGGGCCGACTCGGTGGCGGTGCGCCGTTATCTCAAGCGCGAGCTTGAGAACAACGGGCTGGAGCTTCCGTTCGAGTTTGCCGTGGTCAATCGCAACGGAAATGTTTTCTATCAGTCGGCCGGTTTCGCCAATGTAAATCCGGCTACACTTGAAAACAGCATCTTCGTGCATTCGCTGTTCCGCAACGATCCCCCCGCCAAGAAGAACTATCTGAAAGTCTACTTCCCGTCGAAAACCAAGTATATTCTCAATTCGGTCAAGTTTCTAATTCCGTCGTTTATCTTCACATTCATACTGCTGATTGTGTTTCTTTACACCATCATCCTGGCATTCCGCCAGAAGAGGCTGTCGGAGATGAAAAACGACTTCATCAACAACATGACCCATGAGTTCAAAACCCCCATATCGTCTATCTCGCTGGCGGCTCAGATGCTCAACGACCCTTCGGTCAGAAAGTCGCCCACCATGCTCCAGCACATATCGGGGGTTATCAACGACGAGACCAAACGCCTCCGTTTTCAGGTCGAGAAGGTGCTCCAGATGTCGATGTTCGATAAAAAGTCGGGCACACTGCGTCTGCAGGACATCGATGCCAATCTGCTTATTTCGAATGTGGTCAACACCTTCCGTCTGAAAGTAGAGAAATATGGCGGAAACATCGACGCGCGTTTCGACGCCGAAGACGCCATTGTAAATGTCGACGAGATGCACTTCACTAACGTGATTTTCAACCTCCTCGACAATGCCTTCAAATATCGCCGTGAGGAAGAGCCGCTGAAACTCACCGTTACAACAAGAAACATCCCTCAGGATCGCCTGGAGATAATCGTAGCCGACAACGGCATCGGCATCAGAAAAGACGACCTGAAAAAGATTTTCGAGAAATTCTATCGTGTCTCAACCGGCAACCGTCACGATGTGAAGGGCTTCGGCCTCGGTCTTGCCTATGTCAGCAAAATGATAGGCCTTATGGGGGGTGAGATAAAAGCCGAGAGCGAGCTGGGCAAAGGCACTCGGTTTATCATAATCCTTCCATTGCTCGAAACCTCGCGAACCGACGGCGAATAACAGCTTTTTCGGCTTGCAAAGGCCATTTGACCGCTTTTTTTAAGGCGTCGGTGAACAATTTAGAAAAATTAATAATTATATAGATATAAATCAAAACTAAGAACTATGGACGATCGTATGCGAATCCTTCTTTGCGAGGATGATGAGAACTTAGGCATGCTCCTTCGTGAATACCTTCAGGCCAAGGGCTTCAACGCCGACCTGTATGCCGATGGCGATGCCGGATATAAAGCCTTTCTGAAAGGGAAATATGACATTTGTGTGCTTGATGTGATGATGCCCAAAAAAGACGGTTTCACGCTCGCTCAGGAGATCAGGGCCGTCAACTCCGAAGTGCCCATCATCTTCCTTACCGCAAAGACCATAAAGGAGGATATTCTTGAAGGCTTCAAGATCGGTGCCGACGACTATATCACAAAACCGTTCTCGATGGAAGAGCTTGTGTTCCGCATCGAGGCTATTCTGCGCCGCGTTAAAGGGAAGAAAGGCAAGGAGGTGACCATGTATAAGATTGGCCGCTTCACTTTCGACACCCAGAAACAGGTGCTCATGATCGACGACAAGGTGACCAAACTCACCACAAAGGAATCGGAGCTTCTGAGCCTTCTTTGTGCCCATGTCAACGAGATTCTTGAACGCAACTATGCCCTCAAGACAATCTGGATCGACGACAACTACTTCAACGCCCGTTCGATGGATGTTTACATCACGAAGCTGCGTAAACATCTCAAAGATGATCCCTCGATCGAGATCATCAACATCCACGGCAAAGGCTACAAGCTCATTGCCCCCGATCCCGACAAGCAGTAATCAGCGATAAACAACAGAAGTCCGGCAGCGAGGTCTCTACCAGCTGCCGGACTTCTGTTGTTTATTCCTGTTGTTTATTCCAATGTGAATTTCAAGGTCTGCAAGTTGCGTGAGTCAGGCCCTACCGACACCTCGAATTCGCCGGGCTCGCACACATACTCCAGCTTGTAGTTGTAGAATTTGAGCATATCGGCGTTTATCTCGAATTTCACCTCGGCCGATTCGCCCTGTTTCAGAAACACACGTCTGAATCCTTTAAGCTCCTTTACCGGACGGCTCTGCGAAGCCAACACGTCATGTATATACATCTGCACCGTCTCATATCCGTCGCAGTTTCCGGTGTTGCTAACCTTAACTGAGGCTGTAAGCGATCCGCCGGCGTTTATCGCCGTCTTGTCCAGAGTCATCTCGCCATAGCTGAACGTGGTGTAGCTCAAGCCGTAGCCGAAGGGATAGAGCGGCTCGTTGCTCTCGTCGATGTAATTGCTGTTGTAGCGGTTGAACTGAGTCGGGTCGCCGTCGGGACGGCCTGTGTTCAGATGGTTGTAGTAGAGCGGAATCTGTCCTACCGAGCGGGGGAAGGTGGTGGTAAGCTTGCCCGACGGGGCGACCTTGCCGAACACCACATCGCATATGGCGTCGGCAGCCTCGCTTCCGCCATACCACACGTTCAGAATCGCATCCACATTCCCGTTTTCCCATGTAAGTACCAGCGGGCGCCCCGTGAACAGCAGCAGCACAACAGGCTTGCCGGTGGCTTTAAGGCGGCGAAGCAAGGTTTTCTGAACATCGGGAATCTCCAGATCGGTGCGCGACGCCGATTCTCCGCTCATCTCGGCCGATTCTCCAAGGGCGGCAACAATCACATCGGCCTTTGCCGCGGCTGCCAGGGCCTCGTTGAGAAGCCGTTCGTTATCGCCACGTGCTATCGGTCTGATTCCGTTGGCTGCAGTCTCGGTTCTCTCATCGCCATATACATTGCTCCCTTTGGCGTAGATCACCCTTCCGGCGCCCTCTGTGGCCTCGTTCATGGCCGTAAGCAGCGATTTGTGGTTGTCAGGGGTGCAGGTCATGCTCCACATGCCACACATGTTGTTGCCCGCGTCGGCCATCGGCCCTATCAGGGCGATAGTCTTGTTCGGTTTCAGCGGAAGCAGATCGCCTTCGTTGCGCAGCAACACAAAAGTCTCGGCAGCCGTCTCGCGTGCGGTCTTCCGGTGCTCGTCGCAATAGGTAACCTGCTTTGCAAGATCCACATCACACCCCTTGTAGGGGTCGCTGAACAGTCCCAGACGGTATTTTGCCTCCAGCACACGCCGGCACGCGCGGTCAATATCCGATTTATCCACATCACCCTTCTCGAGCGACTCTTTCAGAGTGCCGTAAAAACCGCCCGACACCATATCCATATCGGTGCCCGCATCAAGAGCCATGGCCGAAGCCTCTCTGAGTCCGGCCACACCGTGGGGCAGCATCTCCCCGATCGAATTGTAGTCGGTGACAAGCAGCCCGTCGAAACCCCACTGGTCGCGCAACACATCGGTCATCAGCCAGCGGTTGGCTGTGGCCGGAATCCCGTCAACAACATTAAACGAACTCATCACGCTGCCAACGCCGGCATCGACCGCAGCCTTGTAAGGCCCGAAATATCCGTTATACATCTGCTGGCGGCTCATGTCGACCGTGTTATAGTCGCGTCCGCCCTCGGCGGCGCCATACAGGGCGAAATGTTTCACACAAGCCATTATCTCGTTGCTCTGCTTCATCTCCTTCCCCTGATAACCTCTCACATAGGCCGCAGCCATAACCGAGCCGAGAAACGGATCTTCTCCGCTCCCTTCGGCGATGCGTCCCCAGCGCGGATCTCGGCAAATGTCGACCATCGGGCTGAAAGTCCAGTTTATGCCGTTGGCGCTTGCCTCGACGGCCGAAATTCTGGCCATCCGCTCAACCGCTTCCGGATTCCAGCTGCACGAAAGCGCCAACGGGATCGGGAACACCGTTTCATATCCGTGAATAACATCGGCGCCCACAAGCAGCGGAATCCCCAGCCGGGTCTCTTCCACAGCCGTACGCTGCAGCTCTTTAATCTTCTGCGCCCCCTTCACATTGAAAAATCCCCCTATCTCCCCGTTTTTAATCATCTCTGTAATTTCGGCATTCATCACAGCGCCGGTAGTCATGTCGCCACCCGAAGGCAGGTTTAGCTGTCCCAGTTTCTCCTCCAGTGTCATCCGCTCCATAAGCCCGGTTACGAACTCGTTCATCTCCCTCTCTCCGCCGCTGTTGTCAGAGGCGCATCCTCCTGCAAGGATTGCCGCCACGGCCGCCAGCGCCCACACCGTTTTCTGTAATTTCATGTCAATAGTTATTTAAGATTCTGACCGGCTGCTTTTCCCATCCGGCATTAACAACAAATTTAAGCATTTTCTTCCGGA
>CAMWTV010000170.1 GCA_947177215.1 uncultured Muribaculaceae bacterium | reverse complement strand
GGCTTTGAGCGCATAACACTCAGGCCCGGCGAGAGCCGCCGTGTCGACTTCCATATCGACACCGACATGCTTCGGTTCTATAACGCTGACCTCGAATTTGTGGCCGAGCCGGGCGACTTCGAAGCTCAGATAGGGCGCAACAGTCTCGACGTCGGCACCGCCACCTTCACGCTCCTTTAGATTATAAATACAACAATAGCGGCACCTCCACAGTGTCGCTATTATTGTGTGAACCCTAAAACTATCGTATTCTTTAAACTAAAGGCATCAATATCCTGGGTTTTGGAGCACCACACCTTTACCCTCTCCGATATACCCCTAAGGAATAGGACAGCGTATCATATGGTCGGCGGCAGTGCGCGATTTCTTGTATCTCTTGGTATTTCCGATAAACTTTCCGTGACAGATGAGGTGAGAACGGCGCCATCCTTCGCACCAGCCTTCCCCTGAAGCTGCGTTTGTTCTCACTTCACGACTATCGCATCACGCAAAATGCCGGATGAACCTGCAGGTTTATATAATATATGGAGATCTATTTTTGGGGTAATTTTTTATATCTCTTGAGTGCTTTATGAACCGCTTTTCGGGCTTTTTTAGCATCTGAATCTGAGATGTCGGCCGGATGGTAACTGCATTTGGTTATATTTTTGCCGGTCAGGAACTCGCACCATGTGCAGGCTGCGGTATAGCGGCCGAGCGGAATAGCCAGATGATAGCCATCTCTGTTAAGTACGTCTCCAAAACTTTTGCGGGCAGACTGGATGGCAGCACCGGACGGAATGACAAGATTAATATTGTGTTCTGGTATGATAGTCTTGACAACATTTACGATACTGTCATACATGGCTTCCTGATTGAAACCGTAGTGTCTGAAATTATCAGATTTGAAATCGTTTGCATAAGCCCATGTCATGTGCCAGACGATTTCTGCATCCTTATTGGGCATATTATTTACAACATATTCTTTAAGGGCGGTGAGATTCTTAAACGTATCAGATTTTCCGGCCCATTGACTAACCTGTTGCAGGCTTATAATATCCCAAGGCTCGTCGGTTATAATATCAAATAAAACACTGCTTGGCTTATCGGTTTTGATGCCGTCCACAACCTTGCGATAGGCATATTCAGGTTTGTTGTTATTTATGTTATCGACGTGTCTGTCAATACTGCATCCTCCTATGAAGGCATTACCAATTATGAGAGTGTCGCCCAGTTCGGCTGCAAGTTCATACAGATTCTGCTCTATGGCATCTTCCGAGAAGCTATTACCGATAGCGAGAACCCTTAAGGAACGGGCCGACGTGACAAATGATATTGCAAGAGCCGCCATGACAGCCAACATCTTTATGAATGCGGCGGGATATGATGTGCATGATGTTATTTTCATACCTTACATTTTTCTCTTTTGGCAAATTTAACAACAAAATCCCGAATCCCGATTAGACATGACCGACGAAAATATCACATTAGTTACGAGGTTTCGAACAGTGCAGAGTCCAGAGGCAAATGGAATTTTAAGTGAAATTTAAGATTCGGATGCCCTGACATGAACAGCGGAAATATTGGTTTTGTCAAAAAAAATCAGTAACTTTGCAGTCGCTTTTCCAAGCACCCCGTGTGATGGGAAATTAATTCAATTAATTTTGAGTAACACATCTATTTAATCAAAAAACAATGAAAACTTATTCTCTGACCGCCGAACCCCGTGTGGATCTTGGCAAGAAAGCAGCGAAAGCACTTCGTGCAGAAGGCAAAATCCCCGTAGTTCTCAATGGTGGCGAACCCTTTGAGCTTCCTTTCAAGGGCACACTCAAACCCGGAGAAAAGATCGTTGAAATTGAAAACGGCCGCGCTATCATCACTACCGCCCTGACCGTAACCAACGACGCTATCCGCAAGCTCATCTACACCCCCGACATCTTCGCTATCGAACTCGAGTTCAACGGCGGCAAAAAGATGGCTGTGCTCCGCGAAGTACAGTTCCACCCCGTAAAAGATACAATTCTTCATCTCGACCTTCTTGAAGTAACCGAGAACAAACCTGTTGTTATGTCGGTTCCCGTCAAGCTCGAAGGTCACGCCGAAGGTGTGAAAGCCGGTGGTAAGCTGACACTCTCTATGAAGAAACTGAAAGTCAAAGCCGTTTACACTGAAATTCCCGAACGCCTCGTCATCAACGTCGACAGCCTCGGTCTCGGCAAGACCCTTCAGGTGGGTGCGCTTCATTTCGAAGGCCTCGAACTCGTTACACCCAAAGAAGCCGTTGTCTGCGCCGTTCAGCTCACACGTGCTGCCCGTGGTGCCGCAGCAGCTGCCGCAGCCGCAGCAGGAAAATAATTCATGCCTGAGCCTGAAAACGGCAGCATGACTTTATTTTGCGGTTATAACCATTAAACACTTCCCTATGAAATATCTTATAGTGGGTCTCGGCAATATCGGAAACGAATATCAGGGCACCCGCCATAACATAGGATTCAGAATATTGGATGCCTTTGCCGAGGCATCCAATATTTCTTTTTCCACCGAACGGTATGGCGATGTGGCCCAGGGACGTTTGAAAAACAAACAGTTTCTGCTGCTGAAACCATCTACCTACATGAATCTCAGCGGCAACGCCGTGAGATATTGGAAAACCAAAGAGAACATCCCCATCGAGAATATCCTTGTGATAGTCGACGACATAGCGCTACCCTTCGGGGCGATCAGGCTGAAAGGGCGCGGAAGCGATGCCGGACACAACGGACTCAAGAACATAGCCCAGATGCTCGGCACCGACGCATATCCCCGCCTGCGTTTCGGCATAGGCAACAACTTTCCGCGCGGATGTCAGGTAGATTATGTACTCGGGCAGTTCACTCTCGACGAGCGACAGAAACTTCCGCTCAGAACAGATGTGGCCGTCGATGCTGTCAAAACCTACATTCTCGCCGGACTACAGACTGCCATGTGCGATTTCAACAACAAATAACCGTTGCCACCGTTCATGATATGAAAACAGAAGTAAGAATCGACAAATGGCTTTGGGCCATGCGCATATTCAAGACCCGCACAGTAGCCACCGACAGCTGCAAGAAGGGCCGTGTTACCCTGCGCACACCGGGCGGCGAAGTCGTGGCCAAACCATCGCGGATGATCAAGGTAGACGACGTTGTAAGCGTACGCAAGCCCCCTGTTACATATTCTTTCCGAGTGAAAGCTCTGACCGAAAACCGCCTCGGCGCCAAACTCGTGCCGGAATACATGGAAAACATCACACCTAAAGACCAGTACGATCTTCTGGATGTAATCCGCATAAGCGGATTCATCGACAGGCGAAAAGGCCTCGGACGCCCCACAAAACGTGAAGGCCGCGAACTCGCCCGCTTTACCGACGACATCTACAACGACTCCGGATGGGATTTCGACTTCGATGAAGACGACTTCACAAGCGACGAAGACCAATAACCCGGCAACCACCCGGCACACATTTGCCACACCCGCATAAAAACGCAAAAAGAGCAGGCGGCGTGTCTACAACCGACACGCCGCCTGACATATATCTGGCCGAATTTAATCAGCGGATCTTTTTAATCGCAGGTTTGTTGCTCTTTACATTACGCACCCTGATCCCGTTGCTGTGAGCAGGTTTAGTTACAGGATTATAGTCAGCCCATTCCGACTCAGTGTCAGGCCAGAAGTTAAAGCGCTGCACTGTGGAGCCATCACTGTTTTTGGCATAAACCAGAATAGCATACCAGTTTTCCGTCAGGTCATTTGCTGTAAAGGTGTATTCGCCAAGACGGTTGATAGTCGATGTGATATCAGTAGACTGCGAGCAAGCCAGCTCCGCAAGCGTCCAGCCGTCATTTATCATGTCATCAACATCATTCTCCTTCATAAGTCTTACATAGGCCTCATCAACATTGCTCGGTGAAATCTCGAAATTTAATTTCACAAAGCCCTCGCCCTTGTCGCGGTCCCACACGGTGATTTTCGGGCAATCGGCGTCAGGAGCCTCATAAGTTGCAGTAACTGAGGTCTCGATCATGTCGCCGTTCACGTCATATGCCCTGACATACATGATATATTCGCCTGAGTCATATGCCGGCCATGTCGCGTTTTCAATTTCAACGTCGGTATATTCCGGCGACATCCCTTCAAGCTGGGAAAGAGTGAATCTCTGTCCGAACATGCCCATCAGCATATCCATGCCATATCTCTCCTTATATGACTCCATCACGTTCTTGACGCCCCAGCAGGTCTGAACATATGAGATTTCATTGCTGCCGGTAAACTTCAGGGCGATACCCTGTTCGTTCTGACGCAGGAAGCTGGCCTCGAACGCAGCCTGGCTCACACCGGGAGCGACAGTTGTAAATTCATCATATACGAACAAATCAAGCGGAGCCTCTGTCACTGGGTCTATCTGCCACGCACACAGAAAATATTTATTGTTAGGCATAACCTCGAATGTAGAACCTACTCCATCGCTGGCGCTGTCGGTCTGGGTGAAAGTGTTGGTTCCGATTCCGAGATAACCGTAATAAGGAAGAAGAGCCTGCAGAATCTGCACCTGCTGCGCCTCTGAAAGATTGTTATACTCGTCGCCGAAATTATCGAGCGAGGCATATTGCGCCTCCCAGAAAGGCACCAGACCATGTGCATAGGTTTCTGTCTGTGAAACCGCGCTTACTGTATAGGTAACGGTATTTTTTCCTACTTTATCCACCGAAAGCCAGATAGGATTGTCGATCACTCCTGCCGGAAGCTCGAACGACACATAGTCCACATCATCAACCTTATATTTTGAAACAACATGGTCACCTTTGATAAGATACATCATATCGGTCGACTGGGCATAGGCACCCATGGCACCGACTGCGAAAAGAGTCGCTATAATTGTTTGCTTGATCATTACTTTTTCCTGATTGATATTATTTCTTGACTATTTTTACTGAATGGTTGTCAAACGCAACCACATAGATTCCGGAGGCTTGTGCCGACAGATCTATGGTCACATCATCTGACGAAGCCGTTGTGCCGGCTACAACAGAACCGTTCACATCACAGACCTTCACAACAGTGCCCGGTTCAAGGCCTGCCACATTCACAAGACCTTCTGTCACCGTAGGCC
>CAMWTV010000169.1 GCA_947177215.1 uncultured Muribaculaceae bacterium | reverse complement strand
ACTCCATGCCATCCATTTCAGGCATCATGACATCGCATATTATCAGATCAGGAACATATTTAGCCGCCATTCTCAGCCCTTCCTTGCCGTTTACAGCCCTTACAACACGGTAATCGCTGGAAAGAAGCGAGGTAATGAGCTGACGCATATCGGCATTGTCATCAATTATCAGAACAAGCGGAAGCGAGTCAGACTCATCAGCGCCCGATAAACCCGGATCTACAACTGAGTGCACCGCCCTGATCTCGTTCTCGGTTATTTTGGGTGTAGCCGTCTCCGGCTCCATGCCGTTGACATGGGCTACAGGAATAGTCACCGTAAATCTCGAGCCTCTCCCCTCCTCACTGTCGACCGATATATTTCCGGAGTGCATCTCCACAAAAGCCCTTGACAGCCATAGACCTATGCCCGATCCGTTGGGATGAATCTTGTCGGCCTGATAGAAATTCTCAAACACCTTCCCTATATCGCTTCCTGAGATTCCTATGCCTGTATCTGTTACGGAAAATGTCAGCAATGAACCGTCGCAACTACATGAAAACGAGATAGCGCCGTTGTCGGGCGTGTATTTGAACGCGTTTGAAAGCAGATTGAACACCACGCGCTCAATTTTTTCCACATCAAGCGCCATGGAGAAATCATCGCCCGATGGAATATCGACTGCGAATTTTATGTGACGCTTGCCTGCGATAGCCTCGAACGACTGCACCCACTCGGCAGCATGTCGGCCGAAATCGATCTCTGTAAGGGCCAGCTCCATCTTGCCGCTGTCATACTTTCTGAAATCAAGCACCTGGTTTATCAGACGCTTCAGTATCTTGACATTCTTATTGGCTATAGTCATCAAAGTGTGTTGCTGCGGAGTCAGATTGTCTGCCTCGGCCAGCTGCTCGACAGGATCGGCGATAAGCGTAAGGGGGGTGCGCAGATCATGCGACACATTAGTAAAAAACACCAGTTTCGACTGTGTGGCGCTTGCAAGCTGCTCATTAAGCACTTTCTGTTTGTCGCGCTCCTCGGCCAGCATGCGGTTTTTCTCTTCGAGAGCGGCCTGATGGCGCCTGTTCTGCCAGAAAGCACGCATCATGACAAACACAAGCACAAACAGCAGAAACAGTATCACCAGCGTTGAATAGAACAGATTTGTCTGCGATGAATGCTCCTGCCAGAAACGGTCAACCTGAGTTTTTAGCATCTGGATCTTGGCCGTCTCCTCATTGAGGGCGGCATTCTGCTGAAGCAGTATATCGGCATTTGTCAGGTCTACCGCCGATGTGAGAGGAATCTCTTCATCACGTGGATAAGGGCGCCCTTGCAGAATATCGAGCGCACGGCGTATAAGTCTGTGACCATCTGTCGGATAAACGAACGTTGCATCTATCACGCTGTCGCTCACCGCCTTCAGTCCGATATTAGGCGCAGCGTCGATTCCGATTATCTTTATGTCGTCGCGACCTGCGCTACGGGCCGCCTGCGATGCCCCGATAGCCATGCGGTCATTATGGGCATATATAAGGTTTGCAGAAGGATAAAGTCTCAGAAGTGAATCGACAAGAGCCACAGCCTTGCCATGATGCCAGTCGGCGAAACAAGATGCAAGCACATTCATTGACCCGATGCTGTCGGCAACCTCCAGAAATCCGTCATGACGTTCTTGAGCCGGCGTTGACCCCTCAAGGCCCTGCACTTCAATAACATTGCAGCGTGGCGTTACAAGCTGTGATGCGTAACGGCCTGCCATACGGCCCAGCCCCCGGTTGTTCACACCTATGCGTGCGGTGTAGCTGTCACCGTTAATATCACGGTCAAAAACAATCACAGGGATACCCCTGTCATATACCTCCTTTATCACCGGCGTAAGGGCCACGGCCTCGTTGGGAGCGGCTATAATAATATCGAACCCGTTGTCGGCGAAATAACGGATATCGGAAATCTGACGTTCGCTGTTGTCATCGGCCGATCTGATCTCGACATCAAGATCGTCGTGAAACATAGCTTCCCGCTCTATCTCACTGTTCATTTTCGAACGCCAGTCATCACTGCTGCATTGCGACACTCCGATGCGATACACTTTTTCATGCCCGCACGAAGCCATTACGACCAACGCCAACAGAATCAGGATATAATTAAGTTTATTCATGGCACATAGCGATTTGAACCTCTGCATCAACTCTCTATTACAGAGTTTCTTTTTAATATCCGATTGTAAAGTTAAACAATTAAATTATAAAACGGTTGCTTTCGATAGCAAAAATTGTGCAATGCACCATTATTAATAGCTAATGCACGTTTTTTGATAGTTGGCACACAGCATTGTTTCGTATTTTTGCGATGTGGTTACAGAACCGCCCGAGCCACACAATCCGACACTACCTACACACCGGCGGCAAATGTCATGAAAACAATAATCATATAAATAACATGAAAAATTTTGGCAAATGCCTGGTTTCCCTTGTCGCAGCAGGAAGCGCTGTCGCAGCATATGCAACCGAAAAAGGGGTAATCATAAATCACCTGGGAGTCAACAACACGCTTGTGAGAGTCACGGGCGAAGGAAAATATCTGGTTATGCCCGTGCAGGAATCGATCGATGACGCGGCTGTGAACATACTTGTCGACGGCAAGCTTGAACGCACAATCTACGTGCGTCTGGCAAAAAGCAAGGTCGACTATACCGTGCCATTAGATCTGACGCCTTACAAAGGCCACGACGTGGTGCTGAACGTTGTAACCTCACAGAGCCGTTCGAATATCCGCGAGGCCGTAAACGATGCCTGCTGGAGCAATTTCTGTGTTACCAACACTTTCAGCACCGACAACCGTGAGAAATTCCGTCCGGCCTATCACCACACGCCACTTTACGGATGGATGAACGACCCCAACGGCATGGTGTATAAAGACGGCGAATGGCACCTTTATTACCAGTGGAATCCTTACGGATCGAAATGGCAGAACATGACATGGGGACACTCATCGTCGAAAGATCTTCTGTCGTGGAACCACCACCCGGCTGCAATCGAGCCTAACGGCCTCGGAGCCGTGTTCAGCGGCAGCTGCGCGATAGACAAAGAAAACACTGCCGGTTTCGGCTCTGACGCGATAGTGGCTCTCTACACATCGGCGGCCACAAGCCAGGTGCAAAGCATGGCATGGAGCACCGACAACGGCGAGACTTTCAATATCTATCCCGGCAATCCGGTAATAACACTCGACAGCGAAGCCCGCGACCCCAACATGTTCCGCAACCCATACACCGGCAAATGGTCGCTTATGCTCGCCCACGCACTTGAGCATGAGATGCTTGTTTACAGCTCAGATGACCTTAAGAACTGGACTCTGGAAAGCGCTTTCGGAAAAGGCCTCGGAGCACAGGGAGGTGTGTGGGAATGCCCTGATCTGTTTGAACTTGAGGTTGAGGGCACCGGCGAGAAAAAATGGATGCTGATCTGCAACCTGAATCCAGGCGGCCCATTCGGCGGAAGCGCAGCCCAGTATTTCATAGGCGATTTCAATGGCAAGACTTTCATTCCCGATACAGACGCCGAAGGGAAAGTTCCCACCAAATGGATGGATTTCGGCAAAGACCATTATGCCACTGTAAGCTGGAGCGACGCTCCTGAAAACCGGCGCACAGTGATCGGGTGGATGAGCAACTGGCAGTATGCGGCCGAAGTTCCAACCACCCAGTTCAGAAGCGCCAACACCCTGCCGCGCGACATCTCGCTGTTCAGAGCCTCCGACGGCCAGATTTATGTCAAGACCGCACCTGCACCTGAAGTCAGCAACCTTCGCGACAAGCTGTTGCGAAAAACATCGGCCACGACCGGAAAAAATCCGAAACGGTTCGCTCTGCCCGAAGCCAACTCGGGAATATGCGAGATAAATGTCGACATTGACGCTAAAAAATCAAAATCAGTGACCCTGGAACTCTCGAACAGACTTGGCGAGAATGTAATCATGACATATGATCCTGCCGGTGACACACTGTCGTTTGACCGCAGAAACAGCGGAATCGTAGACTTCAGCCAGGATTTCCCTGCAGTGACCGTAGCCCCTGCCATGAGCGGAAGCAACCGTATAAGCCTGCGCATTTTCATCGACCGGTCAAGCATCGAGGTGTTTGACAACAACGGCCGGTTTGTGATGACCAATCTGGTGTTCCCCAACGAACCGTACTCAACACTTTCAGTAAGTTCCGACGGAAAAGCCCAGCTGACATCGTTGCAGATACATTCACTCAAAGCCACTACCCTCTGATTGATAACCCTCTAAAACCAAAACATCTATGAATAATATGACTTCAGCCCCAAAAGGGAAAAGCGCCATGCTCCAGCTCGTGCCTGTGATGCTCTGCTTCTTCGCAATGGGATTTGTTGACCTTGTAGGCACTGCGTCAAACTATGTGCAGAAAGACCTGGGCCTCACCGACTCGCAGGCAAACCTGTTCCCCTCGCTTGTATTTTTCTGGTTTCTGATATTCTCTGTGCCGACCGGCATGCTTATGAACCGCATCGGACGCAAACGCACAGTTCTCATATCGCTTGTAGTAACAGCTCTCTCTCTGGCAGTGCCAGTGTTCGGCGATTCATACATGATAATGCTCTTGTCATTTTCGCTGCTCGGCATAGGCAACGCCCTGATGCAGACATCGCTCAACCCCCTTGTAAGCAATCTGATCAGCAGCGACAAGCTGGCCTCGACACTGACATTCGGACAATTTGTAAAGGCTATCGCTTCGTTTCTGGCACCTGTTATCGCTGCCTGGGGCGCGACCACACTGTTCCCCACATTCGGACTCAGCTGGCGCATCCTGTTTCTTATCTACGCTGCAATAAGCGTGCTGTCGATAGCCATTCTGGGCGCAACACCAATTGAGGAAGAGCGTCCCGACAAAGCTTCAGGAATCGGAGAATGCGTGAAGCTTCTCGGAAGGCCTTTCATTCTGCTTTGCTTCATAGGCATAATGTGTCATGTCGGAATCGATGTGGGAACCAACACAACCGCCCCTAAAATCATCATGGAGCGCCTGTCGCTGCCGCTTGAGGAGGCCGGTTTCGCAACAAGCGTATATTTCATTTTCCGAACGGCCGGATGCTTCCTCGGAGCCTTCATTC
>CAMWTV010000168.1 GCA_947177215.1 uncultured Muribaculaceae bacterium | reverse complement strand
GCTTTCTGTTTCTCAAGCAGTTTGCGTTTACGCGACACGTCGCCGCCATAACACTTCGCGGTAACATCCTTTCTCACAGCCTTGATAGTTTCACGGGCTATGATTTTGGCGCCTATGGCGGCCTGGATGGCGATATCGAACTGATGACGGGGAATCAGTTCTTTCAGCTTCTCACACATTTTCCGCCCGAAAGCCACTGCGTTGTCGGCATGCGTAAGCGTTGACAGAGCGTCTACGCTCTCCCCGTTAAGAAGCATGTCGAGTTTCACAAGCTTTGAGTCACGGAAATCATGAAGATGATAGTCGAATGAGGCATACCCTTTCGATATCGACTTGAGCTTGTCATAGAAATCAATCACAATCTCACCCAAGGGAATATCGAACGTAAGCTCCACCCTGTTTCCTGAAATGAATTCCTGCTTTATCAGCTCTCCGCGTTTGCCCAGGCAGAGGGTCATGATCGGGCCGATAAAGTCGGTCGTTGTGATAATCGAAGACCTGATATAAGGCTCTTCGATATGATCGATCAGAGTTATCTCAGGCAATCCCGAAGGGTTGTGAACCTCGCTCACGTTGCCCTTCTTGTCATATACCTTATATGAAACGTTAGGCACAGTGGTTATCACATCCATGTTGAACTCGCGGCTGAGACGCTCCTGTATGATCTCCATGTGAAGCAGTCCGAGAAATCCGCAACGGAAACCAAAACCGAGAGCCATCGACGATTCCGGCTGGAATGTAAGCGACGCATCGTTGAGCTGAAGTTTCTCAAGCGATGAACGCAGATTCTCGAAATCCTCGGCCTCGATGGGATATACGCCTGCGAACACCATCGGTTTAACCTCCTCGAATCCGGCAATGGCGGCGGCCGGCCGGTTTACATGCGTTATAGTGTCGCCTACCTTTACCTCGCGCGAGGTCTTGATGCCTGATATGATATATCCTACATTTCCGGCCGACAACTGTTGTCTTGGCGACAGATCAAGCTTAAGCACTCCTATCTCATCGGCATGATACTCCTTGCCGGTCGACACAAACTTCACAAAATCGTCTTTGCGGATAGTGCCGTTGACTATCTTGAAATAAGCTATTATGCCACGGAACGGATTAAACACCGAATCGAAAATCAACGCCTGAAGCGGAGCCTCCGGATCGCCCTGAGGCGCGGGCACACGCTCGATGATCGCACGCAGAATTTCAGGCACACCCTGCCCGGTCTTTCCGCTGGCACGTATTATCTCCTCGCGCTTGCAGCCAAGAAGATCCACAATCTGGTCTTCAACCTCATCGGGATTGGCGCTTTCAAGATCGACCTTGTTGATTACCGGAATTATTTCCAGATCAGAGTCGATGGCCATATACAGATTCGATATCGTCTGTGCCTGAATTCCCTGTGTGGCGTCTACAATCAGCAATGCCCCCTCACAGGCAGCGATCGAACGCGACACTTCATATGAGAAGTCCACGTGTCCCGGAGTGTCAATAAGATTCAGCACATATTGCTCACCGTCAAGCGCATAGTTCATCTGAATGGCATGGCTTTTGATTGTTATGCCACGCTCACGCTCCAGATCCATGTCGTCAAGCACCTGGGCCTGAAGATCTTTCGCGTCAACGGTCTTTGTAAATTCAAGCAGACGGTCGGCAAGTGTGCTTTTGCCGTGGTCAATATGGGCTATTATGCAGAAGTTCCTTATATTTTTCATCAGAGCTGTGTTTCTAAGCTGTTTACAAAGTTAAGAAATTTTTGTGGAATAGCAATCAGCCAGAAGGTCGGCCACCACAAAGGTGCTGCCTCCCACAAACATGCTTCCGGCGTTACCTTTTTCGGCAAGCATCTCCAGTCCTTTTGCCAACGCGCTGCTGACCGATCCGAAACATTGGCCTTCAAGCCCATAAGCAGCGGCTGCCGAGGCAAGTTCCGAGGCATCCATGGCGCGGGGCACCGAAGCTCGGGTAAACAGATAGCCGGCATCGCGGGGCATAAGGGGCAGAATATGACTGACTTCCTTGTCATTTACAAATCCTATAACCATGACAAGCGGGCGTGGAAGCGCTGCAAGCTGACGCGACAGCAGTTCCCAGCCACCCTCATTATGCCCTGTGTCGCACATCACCAGGGGAGAATCGCCAAGCTTCATCCATCTGCCCATAAGTCCGGTCAGAGAGCAAACTCCTGAGAAACCTGAAGCCACTGCCTCGTTGGGTATCGACCAGCCCGCACGCCTCAGAGCCGACAGAGCTGACAGAACTGTGCGGCTGTTAGCCTGCTGGCAAAGGCCTGTAAGCTGAAACTGCAACGGCCCGAAACTGCTTCCGTCTATCTGTAAGAATTCATCGGTGTGGGTATATGCCAGATTGCTCTGTTCATCGTGGGCAAACACTATTTCCGAGCCGGTCTCAGCGGCCTTAGCGGCAAAAACTTGTTTCAGCGAGGCATCGCTTTCGCCACACACAACCGCCACCGCGGGCTTGATGATTCCGGCCTTTTCTGAGGCAATCTGTTCCAGAGTGTTGCCCAACTGGGCCATATGGTCAAACGATATATTGGTTATAACCGACAGACACGGAGTTATGATGTTTGTGGAATCAAGCCTTCCGCCGAGACCGGTCTCAATAACCGCGACATCGACATTCTGCGAGGCGAACCATTCAAAAGCCATGACCGTAGTCAACTCGAAAAACGAAGGTTCGGGCATATCATCAGCCTCACGGCGAAGCTTTTCGTAACGCTCCACGAAATCAGTAACCGCCTCATGAGAAATCATCCGGCCATTTACACGCATACGTTCACGGAAATCAACCAGATGCGGCGACGTGTAAAGTCCAGTCCGGTAACCGGCCGACTGCAGAACCGCAGCGAGAGTATGTGCTGTCGAACCTTTGCCGTTAGTGCCTGCCACATGAATTGTCGGATAACGTCTGTGGCTGTCGCCGAACATTGCCGACAGCCTTCTGACAGTGCCGAGTCCGGGCTTATAGGCCGCCGCTCCAATACGCTGGAACTGAGGCGTCTGATTATATAAAAATTCAACAGCTTCGTTATAGGTCATTTCTATAGTTGGTTAATCAATAATAGATCACCAGACCGGCTATACCGGAAAGAATGATCAGAATTATCGGATGAATTCTGGTAAAAAGCGTGAGAGCGAGCACACAGGCCGACACTGCCACTGAAATCCATATCTCGAAGGGAGATGTGCCATAATTCGCGCTGTTCATAAGCAGCATTGCCGCCGAGGCGATAAGGCCTATAACCACCGGACGCAAACCTTTGAAAATGCCGCGTATCACAACACTTTCCTTATGGCGTGAGATAAAATGGCTCGTATAGGCAACAAGAAGAAACGACGGAAGGACAACGACAAATGTGCATATCACCGACCCCAGCACACCCCACAGAGGATGATTGAAGCCGGCTTCTACCGGCGCCACATAGCCGATGTAGGTTGCCGAGTTTATGCCGATTGGCCCGGGTGTCATCTGCGATATGGCCACTATGTCGGTAAACATTTTTTCAGAGATCCATCCCGGCCCCACTATCTCGCGCTCGATAAGCGACAACATGGCATATCCTCCGCCAAAGCCGAACAGGCCGATTTTCAGATAGCTCCAGATCAGACGTAAGTAAATCATAGCTTCTCCTCCTTTCCGTCTTTGCCGGCATGTGCCTCGGCAAGCCTTTTCTCCTGACGGCGCAGCCACAGATAGCCGGCTGTACCTCCGATTATTATATAAAGAATCGGATTTGAAATCCATGGCAGCTTCGACCATATCAGCAAAGCCACAACAACCGGAATCCACGCAGTTTTCCACCCTATTTTCATTGCCCGTGCCGATGTTATGACAGGAGCGATTATCAACGCCACCACCGCCGGACGGATTCCGCGGAACACCGAAGCCACCACATGATTGTTCTGAATCAGATCGGGTGTCAGAAACAGTGCTATCGTAAGTATAATGGCGAAACACGGCACAATAGTGCCCATGGCAGCCGCCACACTCCCCTTCATGCCTCTGAGCCGGTCGCCAACCGCCACGGCTATATTTATAGCCAGCACTCCCGGTAGAGACTGGGCAACGGCAAGAAGATCAAGAAACTCTTCGCGTTCAATCCACTTCTTATTGTCGACCACTTCCCTTTCTATCAGCGAGATCATGGCCCATCCTCCGCCGAAAGTAAATGCTCCTATTCTTAAAAACGAGCTGAACAGCTGGAGATAGATTCCGCTGCGTTTCGTAATAACCATAGTCAGTCTGTTTTTTGAAAACCGGGTGCAAAGTTAGCCAAAATTTCTGAATAAAACACGCCCGCCGAAAGGTTCACGAAGCGAACACCTTCTGCGGGCGCAATATCATATGGCACAGGTTATTCCACTGTCACCGACTTGGCAAGATTCCTCGGCATATCTACGTTGCAACCTTTCTTGATGGCGATATGGTAAGCCAGCAGCTGGAGCGGAATAGACACGATGATAGGCGAGAGTGCCTCGGCCACTTCCGGAATTTCCAGAATATGGTCTGCAATCTCTGCGATTGTGGTGTCTCCTTTGGTAACGACCGCAATAACAGAGCCGCCACGCGCTTTGACCTGCTGTATGTTAGAGATGATTTTCTCATGCAGCTCGTCATTCGGTGCGATCACAACCGTGGGAAGCTCATGGTCTATAAGGGCAATCGGCCCGTGTTTCATCTCTGCGGCCGGATAACCTTCGGCATGGATGTAGCTGATTTCCTTCAGTTTGAGTGCCCCTTCAAGCGCACTTGGATAGTTATATCCGCGTCCAAGATAGAGGAAATTGTGAACATAAGTGTAAGTGCTTGAAAGCTGCTCGATGGCATCGTTGAGTTTCAAGGCCTGTTTAATCAGCTCGGGGAGCTGGCGGAGACCTGATGTGATCTCCGTTGCCAGGCCCTCATCAACAGTGCCGCGTAGCTGCCCGATGGCGAGCGCGAGCATGGCAAGCACCGTTACCTGACCTGTGAAAGCCTTTGTCGAGGCCACTCCGATCTCAGGGCCGACATGGATATATGTGCCTGAATCCGTTGCACGGGCAATCGAAGAACCGACCACATTGCATACCCCGTAGACATAGGCCCCACATTTACGGTCCATCTG
>CAMWTV010000167.1 GCA_947177215.1 uncultured Muribaculaceae bacterium | reverse complement strand
GATCCTGAGAACCCTGACAATCCTGACACCCCGACTCCGCCGGTTCCCGGAAACAGCATCACGTTCAATAGCGATCCCGATGGATTCGAGTTCGACTTCGACGGCATAAACGATGCCGCCGACATCGTGGGCCATCCCGCTCGCATAATCATCAAAGCGCCTGAGGGAATCAAAAATCTGAATGTCAACATCAAATCCAACTCACTTAACGAAGAGGTGCTGAATGAAGTAGGTTTGGCTCCGAGCTTCGACCTCGCCGATCCCAAAGAACTTAAGGAAGGACTTGAAGGACTCGGATTCAAAACCGGAGCCGATGTGATCGGGAAAACCGAAGTTGTGTTCGACATAACCGATTTCATGACTCTGCTGCAGATCTACAGCGACACCCATGAGTTCCAGCTCGAAGTAACCGACATGAAAAACAACTCTGGCACACTCTCACTTAAAATCAAATCATAAGACGCAATCACTGAAATGAAAACCAATAAGATATTATTCTTCGGTGCAGCTCTCGCAGGAGTGCTCGGTTTCAGCGGCTGCTCCGATGATTTCCAGTATGACACTCTCGACGGCGACGGACGTGTGTTGCTCCGCCCGGTAATCAACTCGGATGTGGAGGTGAAATCGCGTGCCGGAGAAACCACCGACCAGCTTGCCGAAAGCGCCATAATCTGGATCTCCAATTCAAAAGGTGTGGTTCGCAAATACACAGGCATCGACAATGTGCCTGCGGCTGGAATCAACCTGACCTCAGACAACTACGTGGCTGAAGTTTGGGCCGGCGACTCTGTTCCCGCATCGTTCGACCACCGCCAGTTCAAAGGCCTCGAGAAATTCACCGTCTCGAAAGGCTCCACACAGCAGGTCGAGATAGTGTGTACGGTAGCTAACAGCGTTGTTACCATCGACTTCAGCGATGAGGTGAAGGAACTGATCAAAGATCCGGTACTCACAGTTGGCCACAAGGCCGGTTCGCTGGAGTGGAACGGCTTCGACGACGCGCTCAAAAACGGCTACTTCATGATGCCGAGCTTTGACCCCGATCTGGCCTACACTCTGAAAGCCACTGATGTGGCTACGGGCCGTGAAGTGACTGTGACCGACGTGATAGCCGACGCACAGCCTGCCACCCGCTACATTCTCTCGGTGAAACACACCACTGCCGATCCTGAAGAGTTCGGAGGTGCCCTGTTCACTATCGAGGTCGATGCGACCGAAATCGAGAAAAAAGATGAGTTCGTGTTTTATTCGGCTCCCGAAATCAAAGGCACCAACTTCGACATTGATGTGCCCGTCAGCGGCAAACGCGGATCGCTCTCAGAGAAAAAACTCTGGATCGCCGCAACATCGCCTCTGACTAACGTTGTTGTGAGCTGCCCTGAATTCGAGCAGCTGCTCGGCATCGGGGGCCATGATTTCGACGTGCTCAACATGACCGGAAATGTAGCTTCGCAGCTCGCCTCTATCGGGTTCTCATACCAGTTGTTTACCCACACCGACAACATGGAGGTGACTGAAGCCGAACGCAATTTCCAGGAAATGAAGATTGTGTTTGACGAGACATTCCTCGCGCTCTTCCCCGACGGCGAATACAACATCGCTATCACCGCTACCGACGAAAACAAACGCACCGCAACCAAAAACGTGACTGTAAAGATCTCCGACGACAAGGTGACGACAGCTGTGGCCAAATCAGCCGACATCTGGCCTACAACCGCAGTTCTCCGCGGCACTGTTGTGCAGGAAAACATCTCGGGATTAGGCTTCGACTATCGTGAAAGCGGTTCACAGCAGTGGGAGACCGTTCTGTGGACTGATGCCTCGACCGCCCGCCGCCGTGCACCCCGCACACTGACTGTCGGAAGCGAATACACTGTTGAACTGACAGGGCTGAATCCGTCTACAACCTACGAATATCGCGCCGTATGCGAAGGTTTCGAAGGCTCAGTAGAAACATTCACAACCTGGGCCGACGAAAAGCCCCAGCTGCCCAACGCCGGTTTCGAGGAATGGAACACATCGGGAAAAGCCCATCTGATCTGCGCTGATGAAAACTCTATGTTCTGGGATTCAGGCAACCACGGTTCAGCTACGATGAACAAGAATGTTACCCAGCGTGACGAGACAATTAAACACAGCGGCAACTATTCGGCGAAACTGACCAGTCAGTTTGTCGGACTCGGCATTATCGGCAAATTCGCTGCCGGCAACCTTTTCGCAGGCAAATATCTTAAGACTGACGGCACCGATGGTGAACTCGGTTTCGGACGGCCTTTCACCGGTCGCCCCCGCGCCCTCAAAGGTTATGTGCGCTATGAACCCGGCACAGTGAACCAGCCTACCAAGAATTTCCCGTCGAGCGAACTCAAGGGAGAAATAGAGTTCGGCAAACCCGACAAGGGACAAATCTATGTGGCACTGACCGACAACAGCAACGACAAGACCTACCTTGATTTCACCGCGCCGTTCATTATCAAGACGAAAACCAAAGAACTCTTTGACCCCACAGCCTCTAACGTGATAGCCTACGGTCAGATGACGTTCACTGAGGCTACCCCCGGAAGCGGCATGGTCGAATTCACTATCCCTCTGGAGTATAGCGACCGCAACGCCAACGAAGTGGGTGCTACGGCATCGATTGTGCTGGTATGCTCGGCCTCGAAGGGTGGCGACTATTTCGCAGGCGGCGACTCGACCATGTGGGTCGATGATCTCGAACTTGTGTATTAATCTAACACTCAGCAACATAAAGCGCCCTGCCGGAAATTCCGGCAGGGCGCTTTGATTTAGCGATTTCATATCACGGGGAAAATTCGTATCTTTGTTGTTCGATAAGAAGGCCACAACCTTCGGCAAGAAAATCAAAACAAGAACCCCAACCCGTAAACATCGCGCAAAACAAATGATAGTGAAACGTCTGTACCGGTTTATGCTGCAGAGCTTTCTGCCGCTCTTCCTGATGACATTTCTCATCTGCCTTTTCATAGTGCTGATGCAGTTTCTGTGGAAGTCGATCGACGATCTTGTGGGTAAAGGTCTTGAAGTGCATGTAATTGCCGAGCTGTTTTTCTATGCCGCCCTCTCTATGGTGCCGATGGCGCTTCCGCTGGCCATTCTGCTTGCATCGCTGATGACATTCGGCAACCTCGGCGAACGGTTCGAGCTTACGGCCATGAAAGCTTCAGGTGTGTCGCTCATCAAGGTAATGAGCCCGCTCATAGTGTTCATCGTGCTTGTGGCTATCGGAGCATTCTTTTTCCAGAACTACGCGCTTCCGGTTGCCCAGACCAAGATGTGGACTCTGCTCTACTCCGTGAGGCAGAAATCGCCCGAACTTGAGATTCCCGAAGGGGTGTTCTACGATCAGATTCCGGGCTACAACTTCTATGTAGAGCATAAAGACCAGGAAACAGGCACCCTCTACGACATGATGATCTATGATGTGTCGCGCGGTTTTGAGAACGCCCGCATCATTCTTGCCGATTCAGGCCACCTTAAACTCGCCGACGACAAAGAGCATCTATTTCTGCAGCTCCATTCGGGCGAGCAGTTCGAGAACCTGCGCGAGAACAGCGCCGGCGGCCAGTCGCAGAACCAGCCCTACCGTCGCGAGTCGTTCAAGCTTAAAGAGATACTGTTGCAGTTCGACGCCGGTTTCAACCGTATGGACGAAGCCGGAATGCGCAACCAGTATGTAGGCAAAAACATAGCCGAGCTTCAGGCCACAATCGACTCGGTTACCGAACGTGTCAACTCGGTGGGCGCCATCTATGCCCGCCAGCTCAAGGAAACCACCTATCTGCGTGTGCCCTACTACAAAGAAAGCGTTATCGACAATCAGAGAGTGAAAGAGCCTCAGACTGCCGTAGAGATGGCAGAGCCACTGCCGGTCGATTCGGTGTTCTACACCGACCGCCCCGAAATGACTCCATCTTATCTCGCGCAGGCACTTATGAAAGCCCAGAGAGTAAAGCAGGACTATGAGTTCAAAAGCTACATGATGGAGGATGACCGGAAAACCATACGCCGCCACTCGATCGAGATGCAGAAAAAATTCACCCTGTCGTTCGCCTGCCTGATCTTCTTCTTCATCGGAGCGCCGCTCGGAGCCATAATCCGCAAAGGGGGTCTGGGCACTCCGCTGGTTATCTCGGTATTCCTGTTCATAGTCTACTACATCATCGACAACACAGGCTACAAGATGGCCCGCGACGGCAAAGTGGCCGTGTGGGAAGGGATGTGGCTCTCTTCGGCAATTCTTCTGCCTCTCGGGGTATTTTTCACCTATAAGGCAATGAAAGACTCGGCGGTGTTTGACATGGACGCCTACAAGAACTTTTTCCGACGTCTCACAGGAAAGATGCGGCGTGAACTCGACGTAAAGGAATTCACCATGCAGGAGGTTGAGCCGGCCGCCGCGCTGGCCATGCTGACCGACCTGCGCCGGCTTGCCTCGAATCTGGCCGACGCCTACAGGTCGATGGGACTTCCGAAGCGCATCTATTACCTGTTCAGAAAATTCCCCCTGCGCGACGACGCCCAGAAAGCGCTAAACGACACAGTTGACTATCTGTCAGACTCGCGCGACCGCAAGGTGATAAAGACTGTGAACCGCTTCCCGTTCCAGCTCACTGTGCGCAACGTGGGCGAGACTCTCGACACAACCTCAGCACTTATAAAATTGTTTGAACAGCAGACCGGAGACGAAACCCCTCCGTCTCAATCAAAAACAGACTGACAACAATGACTGACAACAACAACTCAACGGCCGGCAACAGCCACGACCCTATCAGACTTGACTCGATTGAAAGCGCCCTTCAGGATTTCCGCGAAGGGAAAATGGTAATTGTGGTCGATGACGAAGACCGCGAGAACGAAGGCGACCTGATTGTAGCGGCTGAGAAAATAACTCCCGAGCAGGTAAATTTCATGCTCAAGCATGCCCGCGGAGTGCTTTGCGCGCCGCTTGCCATCTCAAGATGCAAGGAGCTTGATCTGATGCCGCAGGTTACCGACAACACCTCTGTGCTCGGCACACCGTTTACGGTGACCGTAGACAAACTTGACGGATGCTCGACCGGCGTGTCTATTCACGACCGTTATGAGACAATACGAGCGCTTGCCGATCCGGCATCGA
>CAMWTV010000166.1 GCA_947177215.1 uncultured Muribaculaceae bacterium | reverse complement strand
ATCAGATGAAATATATCGGAGCACATGTATCGGTCGACGGAGGAGTGTCAAACGCCCCCTTGAGGGCTGCCGCAATGAATATGAAAGCGTTCGCGCTGTTTACACGCAATCCGTCGAGATGGAAAGCAGCCCCGATCTCTCAGAAAGAAGCCGAGGCGTTTCGCGAAAACTGCCGGAACCTCGGATTCGGGCCGGAGGTTATACTGCCTCACGACAGCTTTCTTATCAATCTCGGCGCACCCGATCCCGACAAACTCGAACTTTCAAGAAACGCGTTTCTCGACGAGATGCAGCGTTGCGAGCAGCTCGGCCTGACCATGCTGAACTTCCATCCCGGCTCACATCTCAATCAGGTTAGCGAGCAGCAGTGTCTGGCAACAATCGCCGAATCGGTAAACATGGTTCCTGACAAAACCAGTGGGGTCACAGCCGTGATAGAATCGACTGCGGGGCAGGGATCGAATCTCGGATTCAGGTTCGAGCATATCGCAGAAATCATATCACAGATTGACGACAAAGATCGAATCGGCGTATGCGTCGACACTTGTCACACTTTCGCCGCCGGATATGATCTCGCCACACCCGAAGGATATGAACAGACGTGGCAGGAATTTGACCGTGTTGTCGGTCTGAAATATCTGCGAGGCATGCACATAAACGACTCCAAGAAAGGGCGCGGATCAAGAATCGACCGCCATGCCCCGCTGGGTAAAGGGGAACTCGGCGAAGAATTCTTCCGGCTTCTTATGGCCGATCCGCGAATGAACAGAATCCCGCTGATTCTTGAAACGCCCGATGAGGCGGCCTGGCCAGAAGAGGTGGCCTGGCTATACTCTCTGGGTGGAGCCATGTAAAACAGCCGCTCCCCAAGCCACCGCAAAACAGAATATCGACACGGCAAACCGTGAACACGACGACTATTTATATCTTACATTCATCTTTTTCAAGTATTTAAAATCATGAAAACAAAGCCTGATTTAGGCTTCTGGAAGCTGTGGAACCTTAGTTTCGGTTTCTTTGGCGTTCAGATTGCCTATGCTCTGCAAAGTGCCAATGTGAGCCGCATTTTCGCCACATTGGGAGCCGACCCTCACGATCTAAGCTATTTCTGGATTCTGCCGCCGCTGATGGGGCTGATAGTGCAGCCGATTGTAGGAACCGCATCTGACAAGACATGGACTCGATTCGGCCGACGGTTGCCATATCTCATTATCGGTGCCACGGTAGCCGTGGCGGTGATGTGTCTGCTTCCGAACGCCGGAAGTTTCGGACTTGCCGTAAGCTCTGCCATAATTCTGGGTCTTATAGCCCTTATGCTTCTCGACACTTCGATCAACATGGCCATGCAGCCCTTCAAAATGCTTGTTGGCGACATGGTAAACGAAAAACAGAAGGGTCTCGCCTACTCTATACAGAGTTTTCTGTGCAACGCCGGATCGATTGTGGGATATGTGTTCCCATTTCTGCTGACATGGATCGGATTCAAAAACACTGCGGCGGCAGGCGTAATTCCGCAGACAGTGGTGTTCTCGTTCTACTTCGGAGCCGCGATTCTGCTGATGTGTGTTTTCTATTCGCTTGCAAAAATCAAGGAATGGCCTCCGCATGTCTACGCCGAATATAACGGTGGCCCGGATGTTATTGACGGGAAACAGGAGAAAACCAATCTCTTAAAGCTGCTGGTAAAGGCTCCGAAAACATTCTGGACAGTAGGCCTGGTGCAGTTCTTCTGCTGGTTCGCCTTTCTGTTTATGTGGACTTACACCAACGGCACCATAGCGCGAAACGCTTTCGACTGCCCTGAAACAACCGCCATCCGTGCAATCTGCCAGACCGAAAACAATGAGACCGTTGCAAGCTATTCGGCAAAATTCATACTCACAGCCGACTCGCAGCTTGTTGTAAGCGGCGGTAAAGCCGTTGAAGGGCCGCTTGTAACCTCCGACGGTCAGATCAGACCTGTCGAAGGCCCAGTTGATCTGATTCTGGCCGACATATGCACCCATGACCCGAATTCAGGTGAGCTTTTCCTTGACGGAACAACCCGTGTGACCCTTGCCGATCCGGCAACGGCCCGATTCGCGACATCGGTAGTGCTCGACACCGAATCGCAGCAATACAATGACGCCGGCAACTGGGTTGGCATTCTGTTTGCCGTGCAGGCCATCGGGTCTGTAATCTGGGCGGTGGTGCTGCCGATGTTCCGTAGCCGCAGGTTCTCCTATTTCCTGAGCCTGCTGTTAGGTGCTGTCGGATTTATCAGCGCCGGACTGCTCACCAACCAATATCTGCTTTTTGTGTCATTCCTGCTTATCGGATGTGCCTGGGCGGCAATGCTGGCATGGCCTTTCACCATCTTGACCAACTCGCTGAAAAGCGGAAACATCGGTGCCTATCTGGGCCTGTTCAACTGTTCGATCTGCCTACCACAGATTGCAGGGGCGCTGCTCGGAGGCTGGATTCTGTCAATGTTAGGCTCTCCCGACAAACTCGCGCCTCAGTATCTGATGATGATCATAGCCGGCATATCACTGTTTCTTGGCTCACTTGCAGTGTTCATAATCAAAGAATCTGACACACACCACACCCGGGCGTAATCTGCCCCCATACATAATAGCCCTGTGCCAGACGCAAAAGCCTGACACAGGGTTATTTTCACATCTGTATCGAATCAGACACATGTCATAGAGCTGAAAGCCCTATGCCGAACACGTTGTTTTGAGGCACTATCTGCACGAAAACGTCATCTGCCGATCCACCCACAGCCATGCGCATAAGCCGGCGCCCCGTGTGGCCGGCATTTCTCAGCTTTTCGCCAACTGAATGCGCCACCACCCCCATGGTCATGCGGAGATTCAGCTCCACACACGGCACAATGAAGTGTGATGTGCCATCGCGGGCAATCATCATGTCGACACCCATAAAACCCTGATAGCTGGATCCAACCGTATCTGAAAGAATTCTTTCAAGAGCGGCAGCGAGCTGTTCGAGCAAATCACCGCTGACTTTCTTTGCCAGAAACTGCCTTATCTCTGCATCCGAAGCTATCAGATTGCCACCGTAGGCCTCGCCTCGGTCGTTGAAAAACAGGGAGTAGCCGTGAAATCTCACTTTTCCGTCCCGCGCCTCGAACAGCATGGCAAAATCATCGGTTTTGTCGTAGGCCGGCTCAAGCATAACGCTTCCCTGGGCCTTTATCATGCCGTCAAACTGATTTTTCAGATAATGGAGCCCATCAGATGTTACACGTCGCACTCCCCTTCCGCTCGACGACCATGGCATCTTACAATAAAAATCGCCGTGCTTACTGGCAAACTGTTCCACACCACACCATTCTCTGACCTCCATGGCCGGCCATGGCACAGGATTTCCGCAGGCCATGAAGTCAACTTCGTCACAGAGGCGACTGACAATGCCGGATGCTGTGCGCCGGTGGCTCAGATCACGCACTTTATCGGCATCGGGCGCACTTAAACTGACTACAGCTGCATCGACACCGGCCGAAAGCAACCTCCGCACGGCATGCCGGCTCCATCCCCACGGCACAGCTTCGCTCACATCGCAGTTTCTTGCCGATGTTATTATTTCGGCTCCTTTGCAACCGGCTACAGCCCTTGCCTGCTCCTGCCATAGATCGAGTGCATTCATATAACCGGCCGGCATATCGTCGGGCACTATAATGTAATCGCCCTCTCCGGCAACCCACCACATGACCGGCGAGGCATATCGGCTCAGAGCCAGAGCATTCTTGGGCGGCGTGAAATTTCCGCTGCCATGAGACAGTGCTATATCGTTTTCCGGATTATATAAAAACACCTTTTTCATGCTGGCAAAATTAGTAAAAATGTAGTAACTTTACACTGCGGTCGGCCTGCATTACAATCCCAAAGCCGGCCTGGATTCTGAATATGAGCGATGTAATCAGACTTCTGCCCGATTCTGTGGCAAACCAGATAGCGGCCGGCGAGGTTATACAGAGGCCGGCCTCAGTCATAAAGGAACTTGTGGAAAACGCCGTTGACGCCGGTGCGAAATCCATAAAAATAATTCTGCGCGACGGCGGCAAAAACCTGATACAGGTTATTGACGACGGATGCGGCATGTCTGACACCGATGCCCGCCTGGCCTTCGAGCGCCACGCCACATCAAAGATAAAACAGGCAGCCGATCTTTTCGACCTCCACACAATGGGGTTCCGCGGCGAAGCTCTCCCCTCTATTGCAGCAGTAGCCCAGATCGAGCTACGCACAATGCGGCGGGGCGACCAGATAGGCACATGCCTGCAGCTCGCCGCATCGAAATTCGAGAGCCAGCAGCCCGAAGCCTGTCCGCCAGGAACTAATCTGGCTGTAAAGAATCTGTTTTTCAATTTCCCTGCCCGCCGAAAATTCCTGAAAAAAGATTCGGTTGAGCTTTCACACATTGTTCACGAATTCGAGCGTCTCGCTCTTGTGAATCCCGACAAAGAATTTCTCCTGACACACAACGATGTAACCTTGCATCAGCTGCTTCCCGCATCGCTCAAGCAGCGCATTGTCGATCTCTTCGGAAAAGCGCTCCAGAAACAGCTCATTCCGGTAGCAACCGAAACATCGCTTGTGAGAATCAACGGATTTGTATCTACACCTGAAAGCACTCGTAAACGCAATCCGTTGCAATATTTCTTTGTAAACGGCCGAAACATGAGGCATCCTTACTTTCAGAAAGCGGTGCTGCATTGCTACGAAGAGCTTATCCCGGCCGACCATCAGCCTAATTTCTTTCTTAATTTCGAGGTCGACCCGTCAACTATAGATGTCAATATCCATCCTACCAAAAGCGAGATCAAGTTTGAAAACGAGGCCCCGATATGGCAGATTCTGGTAGCGGCCATCAAAGAAGCCATGGGCAAATTCAATGTGGTGCCATCGATTGACTTCGACCAGACCGATGCCATAGACCTCCCCGCGTTCAACCCCTCTGCGTCAGGCGAATTCTCGGCCATACGCGATGAGTCATACAATCCGTTCGCAGCTGCTCCGTCATCGCTCAACGACAAAATCGAAACGGAAGCAGCATCCCCCTCACACCACACTCCATCAGGACTCAACTCCCGAAGCTCCGCGCTAAACGACTGGGATAAACTCTATGCAGGTTTTGAATC
>CAMWTV010000165.1 GCA_947177215.1 uncultured Muribaculaceae bacterium | reverse complement strand
CATCAGCATCCCTATGCAGGCCAGTGCTGAAATAAAAAACGATTTTTTCATAATTATTATTTTATATTAGAGTAATATCGGATATAAAAATTCTGATTAACAGTTTCCGTCTCAGTCTTTGAGCAGTTCAAATGGGATAAACACGAAAATGCCTCCGATGAGCACGAAAAAAGCTCCGGCATAAAGCCACGGATCTCTGCGCCGTTTCCATGTCAGGAACAGCACAATAGAAAGCAACGCATTCAGTGTCAAGGCGTGCCACGACCACCGTCCGAGGCGTGGATATGCCAGCGAGTCGGTATTGCTCACATAGGTGAGTGTGAACGGGAAAATATAATCGGCCACTTTGGCGGCTGTGCTTCGGGGGGCTGTGAAGTCGTAGGAGCCGAGCAGACGGTAACCGTCGCCGGTGCGTTCCACAGCTCTCCATCGCGATGTACCGTTGCCTGAGAAGCGTAATGTAGTATTGAAAAGGTTGCCCATGGCCAGGATATTCTCTTTCCGCGGGTCGACCTTGCCTACCGGAAGAGGCATAACCGCATATCCGTCGCGCTCAATGAGATAGATGTTGTTGTCGGTGTCGGTCACAAATCCGAGCACATTGCGGTTCATCTCCTCGGTGATGAATGCTTTCGAGGCTTCGGCGCCTTCAGGCATAGGAATCGAGGCCACGTAAGGGCGTCCGGCCTGCTGTTTTACATGAAACAGTTTGCCGTTGCTGTCGATCATGAGATACCCTTCGTCATATTGTTTGCGCGAGGTTACGTTGGCCGACAGATCGCGGGCCGGAAACGCGAACCCGCGCTTGACCATTGTTTCCGTAAAGCGTTTGCTTCGCGAGGGGTTCACACTGTTGGTTGCCATGTCGACAAACTCTATTCCGCTGTCGGTGAAACGGAACACCTGATCGGCGTCAGACAGTTCGACACGTTCGGGCATTGACTCCATCATCATCCATACGCCCGGCTGACGTTTTACTATGTCGCGTGGAGAGGTGTTCATCATCAGCTCATGGGTGCGCAGCTCATGGGCGCTGACAGCCTTTCCGGCAATAGAGTCGGGCAGCCGGTCGTGAGCCAGCAGTTCCTTGTAGAAAAGCTGGGGCACAAGAGAGTCGCGCTCTGCACGGCTGATTACGCGGCCCGACGTTTCGCCGCCGGCATGAATGCTGTCGAACACCATTATTACAGGTTTCTCGCCAGGAACACTGCGCGACACCACCCATCTGTTGTTGACAGGAGAGAACGAACAGAACGGTTCGCCTGACGGAGCAGGGAATGCAAGGGCATAGATCCACGGCAGAAACCATGCCAGCACGGCAACCGTCACAACATAAAGCACTATTTTTGAAAATGTTTTCATCAGTCGATGCGCCCCTCCTTAAAGCGGTAAACAGAATAGATTGAAAGCAACATAAGCAATACGGTGAACACCACTGCACCCGGAATAATGCTGTTGTAGGCCTGGGGCATAGCCTGCATGTAGTAGACCGTAAGCACCCCGACGGTCAGCAGACCGAGTATCACACGCCGGCGCCACGTGCCCTCAAGGCATATGGCTGACGTCAGCAGATAGGCGTTGAATCCGGCCAGATACCATGGCAGGGTCGACAGCATCACGTGACGGGTCATCTCGCAGGTAACGGTTCCGTAATAGTATATGCCGATCATGAGAGCCTGCACGGCGAAAATAACCAGCAGCTGGAGCAGTCCGGCCGACAGCATGGTAATGATAAGTCTGTTTTGCGGATAGGGAAGATGCAGCGTGAGCTTCAATCGTTTCAGATGTGTCTCCGGGCTCATCTGCGCCACTCCGAGCGCTATTCCTATGGCCGGAGGCAGATATTTTATGGCGTCGATGAAGGTCTGGTCTTTCATCAGCATTATCAGCCAGATATGTTCCACACCGTGTGATGTGCCTACACGGCGTATGCACATTATGGCATATACTCCGAAGAGTATGGCTATGAGCAGCGAAACCCAGAACACTCGCCGGGTCTTTATCAGCTCTTTATAGAAAATTGCTTTAGTCATTGGTTCAAGGGGTTGGTTAATAGCGTCCGGTAAGGCCGATAAAGGCATCTTCGAGCGATGCCGGAGCCTCGGCCTTCAGGTCGGTAACATAAATCTGTTGTTTCTCAAGCATCGCCTTCACTTCGTTCTCAGGTCTGAAGGAGTAGAATTCATTACCTTCGTCAGAGTGCCATGGGCTGAAAAATTCGTCGCCCGATGGGAGCGGCCCTCCCGTATATGTGTATCGTTTCAGGGTGCTCATCAGCTCGGCCACCGGCATCTGGGTCAGTATGCGTCCGTAATCCATCACAATGCAGTCGTCGACAAGACGCTCGAGATCCTGGATAATATGAGAGGTCATGAACACGGTTTTACCCTCTTTCTTTACAAAGTCACGCAGATACTCGATAAACAGACGGCGGTAACCCGGGTCGAGTCCCAGAGAGAAGTCGTCGAGAACAAGCAGATCGGCGTTCTGGGCCAGAATCAGTCCTAATGCCACCTGTGAACGCTGCCCGTTCGACATCGACGAAATTTTCTGGTCAGGGGTAACCTTCAGCTTTTTCATAAGTCCGTAGTAGGCGTCTTTGTTCCATCTCGGATAAAACTGTGAGTAAAAGCGCTCTATCTGGCTTATGGTCATGAACGAATATTGCACGTGTCCTTCAAGCAGCAGGGCTATCCGGCTGCGTGTTTCAGGACTCATTGCAGTTATATCTTCGCCGAATATGCGGCATTCTCCTCCCTGGGGCTTGAGAAAGCCCATAAGGATGTTTATAGTGGTGGTTTTGCCGGTTCCGTTTTTTCCGAGCAGCCCCAATATGCGCCCTTTGGGCACTTCAAAGCTAAGATTCTCATAGATAATCCTCCCTTTGCCGTAGCGCTGGGTCAGGTTTCTTACTGAGATTACAGATGTCTCGCTCAATGTTGTCGTTTTTTTATGATTGGTTAATATAAATTTTTACGGATGCTGAGTCGCAAATATTGTGCCGTGGGCTAAAATTTGAGGGCCAATGACATCTCGCCGCGATTCGCGTTTCCATGACCGTCGAATCGTGTGTGCCCCCATCTGGCACTTATGCCCAATGCCATCCCTTTGCCGGTCTCCACATATGCTCCGGCAGAAACTCCGATGGCAGTGCGGTCGGCGGCCGTCATGTCGAAATTATGGATCACAGCTGACCCGAGGGCGGAATGCTGGTCAAGTGTGCCCGGATTCCGTTCAAGTTCATGGCCGAATCCTCTGCTCCCCATTGCCGACGCTTCCAGAAGCCACCGGCGGTCACACCGCCATCTGGCGCGTATCGAGAGCGAAGGTGCTGTCAGCAATGCCGACAGCACACGGCGTGGCTTGCGGTAGCTTTCCCGGCTGTAATATGCGGCGCATGCCGGCATTATGTCGAGATTCACTTTACGGCTGCATGTTACTTCAACCGGAATGCTTATGCTTCCTGAAAGCTTGTCGTGCAGATAGTTGCGCCGGCTTCCGATCATGATATAGTTGTTGCCGACCGCGGAGCCGAATATGTTTTCGAAACCGAGACGCCTTGATATGTCAACATCGGCAACCGCTCCCGCCATTGCTTTTCCGGCGTGTCCGAACCACCCTGTTCTGGCAGTGATGGCATAAGTTCCGGCGCGGGTAAGCTCGAGATTGTTGAAGTCACGGAGCACCTGCCTCATGTCAAGATAATTGAAAGTTACTGATGCGAACGCTCCTTTTCGGTCAAATGGAATCAGTTCGACCGATGCGCCGGCTCCGATCCCCTTATATGCGGTGTTGATGTCGCTGATAGAAGTGAAACGCGGGTAATAGTTCCCGAGTCCGGTTATCGGATAAAGATGTATGTCGTTGTTTGGATTATAAAATTCCACATCGCTCTCCTGATTGTACACCCTGAAGCTTCCTGCCGCGCCGAGCGTATGCCTCCGGTTTATTCTGAATGTTGCTCCGGCTTTGATTTCAAGGTCTGAGACAATTATCTTGTCGCGAGGATCGCGGGCACGATAGTCGATTACGGCGGTATAGCTCCCTTGCGCTCCCCATCCCCATCGGTTCAGGGAGCCGGCATAGCCTCCGGTAAAGCTGTATTGCCTTGTTGTCAGGTCGCCCCCTACCGAGTCTCCGATAACGTATGGGGCCAGCAGCATGTAGTCGGCAGAGTTGTTCCACTTTATGTCGCGCTTCTTTCCGGTGGTGAAACGAGCCTCTCCCCATACTGTTGTCGAAGGGGTGAGGCGCATGTATGACCGGGCTTCCACGTTACCTGTAAGCTCCCCCTTGCCGCATTCTGTTGTCTCGGCCTCATCGCTTTCGGCAAATATGCCCCTGACCCCGAAATCGCTTAACGAAAAAGGCAGGAATCCGCTCATCGCTGCCGGATTTGATGTGTAGACCGGCAATGTGGCTTCGACCGCGACCGATGTGGCTTCTGCGATCTCATCTATGCGCGAGCCACACTCCGGCCCGGCAGCCATGGCCGGCATCACCGTCGTTATGGCCGCGAGCATAGCTGACAATGCCTGCACAACAATTGCGGTTGAGTGGGTTGTGGAATTCATCTTGACAGTGTTTTTGTCAGGGTTTCGCGAGCACGAAATCTGACGAGGAATCGTTGGTGTCCTGAAGTATCACAGTGCCGTCGGGGCGTGTAGCTGCTGTCTTGCGGCGGAACACGTTGCCGAAACGGTTCGGATCTTTGTCATATTCAGATATGCGGGCATATCCCATGTCGACCGATGTGCCGGTGGCGCCGTGAACATAACTTTCGGCATTGCCAAGATTCACCCCGTCGAGAATCCATTCGTTGGGAATCAGATAGGCTTTGTCGTTGTGCATGAGTGTGCCTATGGTGTGGCGGTAATCATATCCTCCGGCATATTCGGCGAGATAGCTTTCGGGTGTTGTGCCTTCCGGGAATCTCACAAGCACATATGAGCGGTTACACTGGTTCGACATTATCCAGATTGTGTTTGAGTAGCAATACCATTTTTCAAGATCGGTCACATCGGGGTTGTCGGTGTCCTGGGCATGGTCGTCGTGCCACTCGAAGTCGGCATCGGTATGGTCGAGGGCGCCGTTCACCTGTTGGCTCCAGTCTATGGCCTGATCCACGATTTTTATCGACTGGCCCGGCTCGATGGGATAGTCTTTGCCGCTG
>CAMWTV010000164.1 GCA_947177215.1 uncultured Muribaculaceae bacterium | reverse complement strand
CACATCGGCTCGATTAGAACAGATATGCGGCAGTCACAGTCCACACACGGTTCTATCCATCGGCCAGGTTACTGCCGTAAAGAGCGTCTGATTTAGTGGCGTTTGTAATGCCGAGACCATAGGCGGCTCCAAGCTCCACACGGTCTACCAGACGCAAGCCGAACCCGAAATTCCATGCAAAATCAAACGTCTTGTTATTCCAGGCGTTCTTCATGTTCTTATTCGACATGAGGAACGAGAAATTAGGACCTGTAGCCAGATAAGGCGACACGAACTTTCCGATCAGAGGCAGCCCGATATTCCAGCGGAAATTGATAGGCACCTCGATAAAATCGGCATTCGTGGTGATATTGGGAATCCCCTCCAGCTCGGTATTGATGCGGTTCTGACGGTGGGTGTACATGACCGAGGCGTCAACACCGATATTGATGATCGGAGCCACAAACTGAGCTGTCACACCTCCGGTAAAACCTGCGCGGTTCGAGGTCGAGAACGCATCCTCGTTAAACTTCAGATCATTGATAGCCACACCGGCCTTCACTCCGAACCGGAACGGCCCCGAAGCCGATGCGCTCTGCACACTTCCCGCGAAAACTGCGGCGACAACTGCCACCGACGCGATAAACGATTTAATCTTTTTCATTCTTTTTTATGTTATGGTTTTTCAACAGTCGGCCCCGAATTTCGCAATGCAACCATTCAACCCACCCGACTTTGCAAAATTAGACAAATTAAGTTTGCAAACAAAATTAAACCTGCTAACTTTGTAGTAAATAATTTACAATCATGGACGCAAACCGACACCTCCAGCTTGAAGAAAAGGTTGTAGAAATGCTGAAAACAGTGTTCGACCCCGAAATTCCGGTCGACATTTACAGCCTCGGCCTGATCTACAGAATCGACCTTACCGACAGCGGCGACCTCACCGTCGACATGACAATGACCGCGCCGTCATGCCCTATGGCCGACTTCATCGTTGAAGACGCCAGAATAAAACTCGAATCGATCGATGGCATCGCATCCGTAACAATCAACGTTGTCTTTGAACCTGAATGGACTAAAGACATGATGAGCGAAGAAGCCAAACTCGAGCTGGGATTCCTGTAAACCTCTTCAACAGTGACAAAAAAAACTTATTTCATATCCGACCTTCACCTCGGGGCCTCATATCTCACTTCTCCGCTCGACTACGAGCGGCGTGTGGTCAGATTCCTCGATTCAATAGCCAGCACCGCCGACCGCCTGTATCTGCTTGGCGACATCATCGACTACTGGTATGAATACCGCACAGTCGTTCCGCGCGGATACACACGCTTTCTCGGCACACTCGCGCGCCTTGCCGACAGCGGCGTCAAGATAACATGGTTCATAGGCAATCACGACATATGGCTTTTCGATTACATCAGCTCTGAGATAGGCCTGAAAGTGGTCGACGGATATGAGACTGTAACCATCGGCCACAAAAAATTTTTCCTGAGCCATGGCGACGGACTCGGAAAACTCCCTCCCGCATTCCGGCTTCTACGCGCAACATTCCGCAACAAGCTGTGCCAAAAACTGTTCGCGGCCATACACCCCCGATGGACAATCCCCTTCGCCCACCGCTGGTCTGACCACTCGCGCCATTACTCCGACACAGTTCCGCAGTTTGAGGGCGAAGACAGCGAACCGCTTATCGAATTCAGCCGCAACTACCTGCGCGACACCGACCCCGGCATAGACTATTTTGTTTATGGCCACCGACACATACTGCTCGACTACCCCCTCGGAATAGGAAACAGCCGCATGATCATACTCGGCGACTGGATTCACCATTTCTCCTATGCCACATTCGATGGAAACGACATATCACTTCACATTTTCAAAGAATGATATATTTCTCTGAAAAAACGTGAAAAACCTGCGGCTGAATGGCAAAAAGTCAGCCCAAAAGTGTTAATTAACACATAAGCACGGAATTTTACACAATTTCACATAAAGGCTATCTACCGCTATATTAACAGCTTATAAAGCTAAAAAATAATACCGGATATAATAAAAGCTAAAAAAGCATGTCGTAAAACATACAAAATTATTTTGTAGGCTACCAAAAAAGCTTGACCTTTGCATCACAAACCTAAAACAATCTTTTTTACCTTAGAAATTGTACCTATTGGAAACCAATAAAGAGGCGCTTAGTGATAAGCGCCTCTTTATTTTTCATCACAATTTTCATCATTCTCCATAAAAAACAACACCCGGCCCACAACATCCACACACCACCCGACACTCACCGCAAACACCCTCAGGCCACCAAACCATACCACCCGTCCGCAACCACACATCACACACTAAAACACACACTAAAAATATTCCTGCATATTGCACAGATAAAAAATAATTCCGTATATTTGCGAAAATTATTGCTTGAAAATAGTTTTTCCAACAGCGGTTTAAACTAATATAATCAAGCAACATCAATCTGCATAAATAATGTAAACCATTTCGGGAACACCGTTTGAAAATTTAACCACATACATAAATCCATCCGGCAACCCGATAGAATTATAACCATTTTTAAAACCGTCAGACATGAAAGAAGTCGACATCAACTGGTCATCTCTGGGCTTCGGTTACGTTCCGACCGACTACAACGTTCGCTGCTACTATCGTAACGGCAAGTGGGGAGAAATTGAGATATCTTCATCAGAAACCATCGAGATGCACATTGCCGCCACAGCCCTCCACTACGGGCAGGAATGTTTCGAAGGTCTCAAAGCCTTCCGCGGCAAAGATGGCAAAGTCAGAGTATTCCGCCCGATCGAAAACGCCAGACGCATCCAGGAGTCGGCCCGCGGTATAAAAATGGCCGAAATAACAACCGAAAAATTCATGGAGATGACCGAAATGGTCATCAGACTCAACCAGCGGTTCATTCCCCCCTACGGATCCGGAGCATCGCTCTACATCCGCCCTGTCGAGATCGGCATGACCGCGCGCGTAGGTGTAAAGCCCGCCGATGAATACTGCTTCATGATGCTCGTCACACCCGTAGGGCCATATTTCAAAGAAGGCTTCCGCCCCACAAACATTTGCCTGACACGAGAATACGACCGCGTGGCCCCCAAAGGCACCGGCCGGTTCAAAGTCGGAGGAAACTACGCCGCAAGCCTTGTGGCCGGCGAGAAAGCCCACGAGCTGGGATATTCGGCAGTGCTTTATCTCGACCCGAAAGAAAAGAAATATCTTGACGAGTGCGGCCCGGCCAACTTCTACGCAATCAAAGGCAACTCCTACATCACACCGGCATCGGAATCGATACTCCCCTCCATTACCAACGATTCACTGATGCAGATAGCCCGCGACTTCGGCATGGAAGTTGAGCGCAGACATGTTCCCGTCGAGGAAATCCCCACATTCGACGAAGCCGCCGCATGCGGCACAGCCGCCGTATGCTCTCCCATAGGAGAGATACACGACCTTGACTCAGGCGAAAAATGGGTAATCGCCAAAGACGGAAAACCGGGCCCGGTCACAACCCGCCTCTACGACACCCTCAACGGAATCCGCCTCGGCGAAGTCGACGACACCCACAACTGGAACGTAATCATCGACCTCTGAACAACGAAAGCCGCCGGCTTTCACCTCACAGCAGACAACAATGTTTGATTACCAGACTATAATCGACCTATATTATCCCGCAGAGACACCTCTGCGGGATATTTACATGCGCCATTGCCGGTCTGTGGCCGACAAAGCCATCGCAATCGCCAGGAAACACAACCTCCCGCTCGACACAGCCGACATCGAAGCCGCTGCAATGCTTCACGACATAGGCATCGTGAAAACCGATGCCGCCGGAATACACTGCCACGGCACAATGCCATACCTGACCCACGGACGCATCGGAGCCGACATGCTTCGTGAAAACGGAGCGCCCGAAACATTCGCCCGCGTAGCCGAACGGCACACCGGAACAGGCCTCACGCCACTCGACATCACAAAAATGAACGGGCTGCTCCCGCCCGACCGCTCCTACATGCCGCAGAGCCTGCTTGAGCGACTCATATGCTATGCCGACAAATTCTATTCCAAAAACGGCGACATGAAAGAAAAATCGCCCGAACGCGTCCGCGCCTCTCTGGCCAAGTTCGGCCCCGAAGCCCTAAGCCGTTTCGAAGCCCTCTCGCAGGAATTTGAATAACGCCACACACCCTCCGTTTCAAAAAAAATTCTTAATTTTGCACTCCGGACAAGCGCACCCATGCAGTGCGACCGTTCCGGAATGCGTCAGCCTCTGCCTAAAGCCCTGACACATCAGGCTTTATTTTAGACTCAGACACATTCACACCTGATAAACCAAACAACATCACACCATCAAATGGAAAGGAAAGTAAGGGTTAGATTCGCCCCGTCGCCAACAGGCCCGCTCCACATCGGAGGCGTCCGCACAGCTCTCTACAACTATCTGTTCGCCCGTCAGCACGGCGGCGACATGATTCTCCGCATCGAAGACACCGACTCACACCGCTTTGTGCCTGGAGCCGAAGAATATATCAACGAATCGCTGGCTTGGCTCGGAATCAAGATCGACGAAGGAGTGAGAGAAGGCGGCAACTACGGCCCCTACAAACAGAGCGAACGTCGCGACATCTATCGTGAGCACACACGCAGACTTCTTGATGCCGGCAAAGCCTACATAGCGTTCGACACACCCGAAGAGCTCGAGAAAGCACGCGCCACATACCCTAACTTCCAGTATGACGCCTCGACGCGCATGAACATGCGCAACTCACTCTCGCTTCCGGCCGAAGAAGTCGACCGACTCATAGCCGAAGGCACACCCTACGTTGTGCGCTTCCTGATCGAGCCCGGACGCAACGTCGAAGTCAACGACCTAATTCGCGGCAAAGTAACCATAAACTCAAGCATCCTCGACGACAAAGTGCTTTACAAAAGCGCCGACGACCTGCCGACATATCACCTCGCCAACATCGTCGACGACCACCTGATGGAAGTCAGCCATGTCATACGCGGCGAAGAGTGGCTCCCGTCAGCCCCGCTCCATGTGCTCCTCTACGAAGCATTCGGATGGAGCGACACTCAGCCCGCATTCGTACACCTGCCCCTGCTGCTCAAGCCCGACGGCAAAGGAAAACTATCGAAACGCGACGGCGACCGCCTCGGATTCCCCGTCTTCCCACTGGAATGGCACGACCCCAAAAGCGGCGAAATCT
>CAMWTV010000163.1 GCA_947177215.1 uncultured Muribaculaceae bacterium | reverse complement strand
GCATAATCCTCGCCATGTGGCTGTCATATCTCTGTTACAGCCCGATGCGTGCCAAAATGATCGTAATAGCCGTGACATTCGTTGCCACATGCGCCATCCCGGTAATCGCCATATTCCTGCTCCACAAACTCGGAGTAGTGAAAAATCCGACTCTCTCCGACCGCACCGACCGCACCGCGCCCTACATCATAGCCGCGCTCTGCTATCTCGCGGTGGCGGTCTACTACCACTTTGTAAACGCCCCTGTATGGCTGTCGATGTTCATGCTCGGCGGAGCCATCGCGCTCATCATACTCACCGTTGTTAACCGGTTCTGGAAAATCAGCGGACACGCCACCGCCATGGGCGGAATCGTTGCCATGATGTTTTTCCTCATGTGCAGCGGCAGTAGCCCCCACAGCCTCCAGATCCAGTTCATGACAACCGTTGTCATTGCCGGCATGGTCTGCACCTCGCGCCTCATACTCGGCTGCCACACACTGCTTCAGGTCGGAGCCGGCTTTCTCACCGGTTTCATATCCGTTTTTCTTCCCGCATGGTTTCTCCACGGCGCTCTAATCCCCGTGGTTTAAAACCGGATAGAACCCATATCCAGAAAAACGCGTCAGCTTTTTCAGACAGCTTCATGTAAAACCAATTATTAATAATTATATTCCTTACGCCATGACATCTCCCAAAGTCAGCATCATCATGGGAAGCACATCCGACCTTCCCGTAATGCGCAAAGCCGCCGATTTCCTCAACTCGATGGAAGTGCATTTCGAAATGCTCGCACTCTCCGCTCACCGCACACCCGACGAAGTGGCCGATTTCGCCCGCGATGCAGCCTCGCGTGGAGTCAAAGTCATAATAGCAGGTGCAGGCATGGCAGCAGCTCTTCCCGGAGTCATCGCCGCCATCACACCACTGCCGGTAATCGGAGTGCCTCTCAGTGCAACGCTCCAGGGGCAGGATGCTCTTCTTTCCATAGCCCAGATGCCTCCCGGCATCCCCGTTGCCACAACCGGAATCGACGGTGCCATGAACGCCGCCGTTCTCGCCACACGCATCCTCGCGCTATCCGATGCGGCTCTATCTCAGCGTTATGACAACTGGCGCGCCGAACTCGGCAAAAAGATTGTGAAAGCCAACCACGATCTCAGCGAAATCGCCTACGACTTCAAAACAAACTGAACCACAACATTCTCTCATGAGCGTATTTGATTACAAACGCCGCCACACATCGACCACACACGTCGGACAAGTCGCAATCGGTAGCGGCCACCCCATCCGTCTCCAGTCGATGAACAACACTCTCACCACCGATGTCGACGCATCGGTCAGTCAGGCCCTACGCATCGCTGATGCCGGCGCCGACATCGACAGGCTCACAGCCCAAGGCGTGCGCGAAGCCCTCTGCATGGGACAGATCCGCAGCCGGCTGCGCGAGCAAGGGTGCCATATCCCTCTTGTGGCCGACATCCATTTCAACCCCAAAGCAGCTTTCGCAGCCGCCGAACAGGTCGAGAAAGTGCGCATAAATCCCGGAAATTTCGTCGATCCGGGTCGAGTGTTTGCCAAACTCGAATACACCGACGAGGAATACGCCCGTGAAATCCGCAAAATCGACGACACATTCGGCCCGTTTCTCGAACTCTGCCGTAAAAATAACACAGCCGTGCGCATAGGTGTGAACCACGGATCGCTGTCCGACCGCATCATGAGCCGCTATGGCGACACTCCCGCCGGTATGGTTGAAAGCGCCATGGAATTTCTGCGTGTCGCCAGGCGTCACAACTTCACCGACATCGTAATCTCCATCAAGGCAAGCAACACCGTGGTAATGGTCACAACCGTGCGCATGCTCGTCAAAGCCATGGAGGCTGAAAACATGAACTTCCCCCTGCACCTCGGCGTGACCGAAGCGGGCGACGGCGAAGATGGACGTGTGCGTTCAGCCGTCGGAATCGGCACTCTCCTGGCCGAAGGCATCGGCGACACCATACGGGTGTCGCTCAGCGAAGAGCCAGAATGCGAGATTCCTGTAGCGCGCGAACTCGTCGACTACATCACATCACGCGAATCCGCCCCCTCAGTCTCAGGAAGTTTCGCCCCCGGCTACGACCCCGTGACCCCTCGGAAGCGCGATACCGAAGCCGTCGGCAACGTCGGAGGCACCAACCTGCCGGTAGTTGTCGGCTACGACACTGTCAGCGCCCCACTCATCGAAGCCTCAGCCTCATTGCCGCATTCCCGCCTTGTTGAGATCGCCCGATCAGAACCCGGGAAAGTATTGCTGCTGAGTTCATCACACCCCAATCCGGTGGCAGAGATCTCAGCTGCCATACACGCCCTGACAGCGGCAAACTGCAGAATCCCTGTAATAGCGCGCCTCGACTATTCCGGCATATCTCCCGAAAAAACCGTCATACGCGCCTCGGCCGACTTCGGCGCTTTGCTGCTCAACGGCCTTCTCGACGGCATCTGCCTTGTGGCGTCTCAGATCGAATCGTCTGCCCGCAACCGTCTGGCCCTGGGCATCCTTCAGGCTGCCCGCTGCCGCATCAGCCGCACTGAGTTTGTCTCATGTCCCGGATGCGGACGCACACTGTTCGATCTGCAGTCAACCGTGAAAAGCGTGAAAGAAGCCACATCACACCTCAAAGGCCTGAAAATAGCCGTGATGGGATGTATCGTCAACGGCCCGGGCGAAATGGCCGACGCCGACTATGGATATGTCGGGGCCGGAGTCGGAAATGTCAGCATTTATCGCGGAAAAACTCCCGTCGAGAAAAACATCCCTTCCGACATAGCTCTTGAACGCCTGATCGCGCTTCTGAAAGCCGACGGACGCTGGGTCGAACCCTGATTAAAAACTATGCAACCTGAATACTTCACCCTTCCGGGCGGTCTGCGTCTGGTCTGTGAGAAAATACAGTCGCGTGTCGACTGCTTCGGTGTGGCCATAAACGCCGGAAGCCGCGACGAGGCCCCGCATCTTCACGGCCTCGCCCACTTCGTCGAACACACCATTTTCAAAGGCACATCACGCCGGCGCGCCGCCCACATCCGCAACCGGATGGAGACCGTCGGAGGCGAGTTGAACGCATTCACCACAAAAGAGGAAACCAATGTCTACACAGTGTTTCCCCACGGAAACGTTGCCCGTGCTGTCGAGCTGATAGCCGACCTGGTGTGCAATTCCATATTTCCGCCACATGAAATCGACCGTGAACGCATAGTTGTCCGCGAAGAGATCGACAGCTATCTTGACTCCCCAGCCGATGCAGTTTTCGACGACTTCGAAAACCTCTTCTTCCGCAACTCGCAGCTGGGACACAACATTCTTGGCGACCGCGACAACCTCTCCGCGTTCACCCGCCAGACATGCCGCGAATGGATAACATCGCATTACACCCCCTCGCGCATGACCCTCTTCTATCGCGGATCCATGTCTCCGGCAAGAGTCCGCGACATCGCGTCGCGCCATTTCACATCACTCCCGCCCGACAACCATGACCACACAAGAGTAGCGCCGCCTGTAATCGCCCCGTTTGGCGAAAGCCGCGATATCGGGTCTCATCAGGCACACACAGTCATAGGCGCCCGTGTGCCATCATTATTCTCCCCGGAGCGCTATCCGCTCGGACTGATTACAAACATTCTCGGAGGGCCGGGCATGAACTCGCGCCTGAACATAGCCCTCCGCGAACGTCGCGGACTGGTCTACACCGTCGACGCCTCATTGTCGCTCCTGAGCGACTGCGGCATGTTCGCCGTTTATTTCGGCTGCGATCCGGCCGATAACAACAGGTGCATCGACCTTGTGCACGCCGAACTTCACCGCATTGCCACCGAGCCACTCTCCACAAGAGCGCTCGACGCCGCCAAAAAGCAATATCTCGGCCAGCTGATCGTGGCGTCCGACAACAACGAGCAGATGGCCCTCTCCAACGGCCGGTCTACCCTGTTTTTCGGCTCGGTAACCTCTCCGGCCGATGTCCGCCATGCAATCCTAACCCTCACTCCCGACCATATCATGCAGGCCGCACGCCACATCGCCCCCGCGCTCACCTCACGTCTCACACTGACGTGACCGGCGTCAGACCACATCAAAACATCGGCCCTGTGTCAAAAAAATGAAAATTGACACAGGGCCTTGTCTTAAGTCCGTATGGCCGGGATGCTGTCGTGAGCTCCCGTTGTCCTCACTCGTTCAACGCCTTCTTTATCTCAGACACCATCTTGTCGTGGTCACGGAAATCCGGGTGGCCTGCAGATTTGCCTGACCGGTCAACAAGAATGTAATAGGGTATGCCGTCGACCGAGAAATGCTCCCTGATCCACTTTATCTGTTCCGAATCAACACGATAATGCAAACCCTTGATTCCGGGAATCATCTCCATATACTTCGGCATAGGCGACGTCTCGTCAGCGATATATATCCACACAATATCGTCGCTCTTCAGCTCACCATCCTTCAACGGCTCGTTTGCCTTCAACGCGCCTCGGCAGGGGCCGCACCACGTGTTCCATAGGTCAACAAGCACAACCTTCCCTTTGTGAGGGGCTACAATGGCATCGAACACCTTGTCGACAGCCACATCGGGGGTAGGCTGCACCAGATCCGACCCGGCCCACTTCTCGTTCTCCTCCCTTGTCCACTTCGCTATCGAATCGCACGCGGCGGCGAAAAACGGATTGGTAAGAGTTCTGAGAGAGTCACGGTCGGCATCGGTCAGTTTCCCCACCTTCGCTTTATCCGACATCTCACGGTATAATGCCACCGCCTTCAACATATCGCACTCCACGCCGGCCTCTTCGAGCAACTCCGTCTCAAATATCTGATTATCGCTCATAAGCAGCCTGTCGTCAGTCATATCTATCTTCTCGGCGAAATCCTTGTAGTGTTGTGGGGCAAGCTCGGTCATTATCGAGTCTGCCGGAACCTTCACACTCCGATCCCACTGGTTATGGACTATGCGGTAATTGTTCTCGACAAAGAAACGGTAGTTGGTCAGGGCGAGCAGCGCCATTGAAGCCAGATTGGCCTGGTTATACTCCTTTATCATTTCAGAGCTGTCAAAGGCCGCTATCGAATCCGAGAGTGTTGAATACTGGTCGGCGACATACTTGTAATATTCATCGCCCGTCATGTGATAGTCTCCGAAGTCGGCGCTGTAAATCTGCATATAGTCACGCTTCGGATCCTTTGCAAGATTATTGTTCAGATCCTGAAACCTCCCTTTCG
>CAMWTV010000162.1 GCA_947177215.1 uncultured Muribaculaceae bacterium | reverse complement strand
GTATCGATCCAACCATTCAACCGAGTCACCTTCTATAATTGTTACATTTTTGTCATTCCGGAAATTATATTTCCCTGCCTCTGCAAGCTCCGGCTGCATCTCAATTCCGATCGAGGTTCCCTTCAGACGCCTTGCGATAGCTTTTAAGTCTATCCCCAGTCCACAGGTCATGTCAAGCAGACGCGCCCCTTGACCCGCCAACGATTCTGCAATGTCAGCGTGCAAATCCGCAACATTTGCCGATGTGGCCTGTTCTATCGAGAGTGTCGACAGCATCAGCTCCGGCTGATATTCACCAAACTTACCTTTTGCCTTTCTGACACACTCGATATGGGTTATGGCGCTCCCTATCCACGGCTGGCCACAGCCATGAAATTTCAGACGGAGTTTTACCGGATCATCATTGCAGTGAGTATCGACAAAATCAATAAATTCCTGGTTTATTTGAATCATATGGTTGGGGAATAAAACAAAGGCGCGAAGGCAACCTCATAACAAGAGTGCCAACGCGCCTTAAACATTTGTCAGGGTGCCTTACGGCAATTATTTGTCACCTCTGATAGCGGCGATACCCGGAAGAATTTTTCCTTCGATTGCTTCAAGAAGCGCACCGCCACCGGTAGATACATATGAAACCTGATCGGCCAGACCGAACTTGTTGACACAGGCAACAGAGTCACCACCGCCTACAAGCGAGAACGCACCATTGTTGGTAGCCTCAACGATTGCATCGGCGATAGCACGCGAACCGGCTGTGAAATTGTCGAACTCAAACACTCCGGCAGGGCCGTTCCAGAGAATGGTCTTTGCATTACGGATAGCCTCGGCAAAAGCCTTGCGGGTTTCAGGGCCGGCATCCAGACCTTCCCATCCTTCGGGAATGTCCATCACAGACACAACCTGGGTTTTGGCATCGTTAGAGAAGCTGTCGGCAGCAACACAATCCGTTGCGAGCAGCAGGTTTACACCCTTCTCCGCAGCCTTTTTCATGATGTCGCGTGCAAGATCAAGCTTATCTTCCTCACAGATAGACACACCTACATTACCGCCTTTGGCTTTGGCGAAAGTATAGGTCATGCCACCACAGAGAATCAGGTTGTCAACCTTATCCATCAGGTTCTCGATGATGCCGATCTTGGTCGAAACTTTCGAACCGCCCATGATAGCGGTGAACGGACGCTTGATGTCGCTGAGGATTTTGTCAACTGCAGTCACCTCTTTCTCCATCAGATAGCCGAGCATCTTGTCTTCAGCATCGAAGTAATCAGCGATAACTGCTGTCGAGGCATGTTTGCGGTGAGCGGTACCGAAGGCATCGTTCACATAAACATCGGCATACGAAGCCAGTGTTTTTGCAAATTCTTTCTGACGTTCCTTCATCTCTTTCTTAGCTGCGTCATAAGCAGGATCTTCTTTGTCGATTCCAACAGGCTTGCCCTCCTCTTCGGGATAGAAACGGAGGTTCTCAAGCAGAAGAACTTCTCCGGGCTTGAGATTAGCGGCAGCTTCTGCTGCATTGGCGCAGTCGGGAGCGAAAATAACATCTTTGCCCAGAGCCTTGGCTACGTCATCCTTGATCTGTGCAAGAGAAAACTTGGGATTAACTTTCCCTTTGGGTTTGCCCATGTGCGACATGATTATAAGGCTGCCGCCATCAGCAAGAATTTTTTTCAGAGTGGGAAGAGCGCCGCGGATACGGGTATCGTCAGTGATGTGACCGTTCTCATCCAGGGGCACATTGAAGTCAACGCGTACGATGGCTTTTTTGCCTGCGAAGTTGTAGTTGTCGATTGTCATTTTTGTATAGAGATTTTAAATTGGTTTCCTCATTACGTATTGCAGATTCTGCCATAAGTCCAATGTCGGTCGGCACCAGACATCGCCGATGCCTTTAAAACAAACCCGTTGCAGAATATGCTGACAAATATAGCTTATTTCCGCTGAAATTTAGTTAAACAGAGCGTTAAATTTTACTATATTCCTTAAGCATCGATGCCATTTCTTCGGCAAGTTCCCGTGCCGCCGCTCCGGCAGCCTCGGCATAGTCCTCCCCTTTCGATGCGAATATGATGCCACGCGATGAATTCACCAGAAGGCCGCATTCCTCAGTCATACCATGCTTGCACACAGTAGCAAGATCTCCCCCTTGGGCGCCTACCCCGGGCACAAGCAGGAAGTTCTCGGGCGCATGGCGTCGGATATCGGCAAACATCTCCCCTTGGGTTGCACCGACAACAAACATCAGCTCGTCTGTGCCTGCCCATTCCTGTGCTTTGGCAAGCACCTGCGCATAAAGCGGCGCACCCTCACGGCTTTCGGTAAACTGGAAATCACGAGAACCCGGATTCGATGTCAGAGCGAGCAGAATCACCCATTTGCCGGGGAAGCCAAGAAACGGCTTCACACTGTCGGAACCCATATAAGGAGCCACAGTCAAAGCATCTACATTCATATTTTCAAAGAATGCGCGCGCATAGAGAGCGGAAGTGTTACCGATATCACCGCGCTTTGCATCTGCAATAATCAGCTGGTCAGGATAATTCGATCTGATATAGTCTACCGTCTGCTGAAGTGCCTGCCATCCTTCCGCCCCAAGAGCCTCATAAAATGCCGTGTTAGGCTTGAATGCCACGCAATATGGCGCAACAGCGTCAATAATCGCCTTGTTGAAGACAAACATCGCTTCTGCGGCAGACGACGCATTATCCGATACGCATTTCGGGAGTTTCAGCGGATCGCTGTCAAGCCCCACACAAAGAAACGAACGCTTGCGCGCTATGTTTCCGATAAGTTGCTTTTTATCCATAATATGAAGTTTTGATCTGGTGTTTCCGTTATTTCAAAGCTCTGAAGCTTTAAGCTTCTCGGCATTCTCGGCAATAATCAGATGATCTATGCAATCCTGAATATCTCCGTCGACAAATGCCTGAAGATTATATATCGTATAATTTATCCGATGGTCAGTAATACGTCCCTGAGGATAATTGTAGGTTCTAATTTTGGCCGACCTGTCGCCAGTCGAGACCAGCGTTTTTCGTCGCGACGCGATATCGTCGACATACTTCTGATGCTCTTTGTCATAGATGAAAGTACGCAATCGGCTTAACGCACGCTCTTTATTCTTGGGTTGATCGCGGGTCTCGGTACACTCGATGAGAATTTCCTCCGACACTCCTGTGTTCGGATTCCGCCACATATATCTCAGTCTGACACCCGATTCCACTTTGTTCACATTCTGGCCGCCGGCACCTCCGCTCCTGAAAGTCTCCCATTTTATCTCACCTTCATTGATTTCGACATCAAAAGCCTCGGCCTCAGGAAGCACCGCTACTGTTGCGGCCGATGTATGCACTCGTCCTTGAGTCTCAGTTGCAGGCACGCGCTGCACGCGGTGCACTCCGCTCTCATATTTCAGAGTGCCATACACATTGTCACCCGTAACAGCGAAAACTATCTCTTTGAAGCCTCCGGCAGTACCCTCGCTGAAACTTGTCACAGCAACCTGCCACCCCTTCGACTCGCAATATTTCGAGTACATTTTAAAAAGATCGCCGGCAAACAGCGCCGCCTCATCACCGCCTGTACCACCCCGGATCTCTACAATGGCATTCTTGGCGTCCTCCGGATCGGCAGGAATCAGCAACAGTTTGATCTCCTCCTCAAGCTGAGGTAGCTTCGCATTTGCCTCCGCAAGCTGCTCATGAGCCATCTCTCGCATCTCGGCATCATGCTCCGACTCCAGAATTTCACGGGCCTCTTCAATATTCCCGAGCAGATCACGGTAGCATCTGGTGGCCGCTGTAAGACGCTCAAGATCCTTATATTCTTTGTTCAGCCTCACATAGCGCTTCATGTCGGCAATCACCGCCGGATCGGTTATCAGAGTCGAAACCTCTTCAAACCGCGATTCAATGCCGTCAAGACGTGCAAGTAAACTGTTTTCAGCCATTATATCTATAATTATTTAGCAATACGAATCAGCACTTTTCGTCGGTCAATGCGAGTCCGATAACATCAATCACCGTCTTCACATAATGGAACGTCAGCCCGGAAACATATCGTTCATTTATATCTTCAACATCGCGCCGGTTCTCTTCCGAAAGGATTATATCGGTTATGCCTGCGCGCTTGGCAGCCAGGATCTTCTCTTTTATCCCTCCCACCGGAAGCACTTTCCCACGCAGAGTTATCTCGCCGGTCATCGCGATTCTCGGCTTTACCTTCAGACGGGTAAATGCCGACACTATCGCAGTAGCCATCGTTATGCCTGCCGAAGGGCCGTCTTTCGGAATTGCCCCCTCCGGCACATGGATATGGAGGTTATATGTATCAAACAGATCTGTAGAGATTCCAAGTTCATCGGCATGCGCTTTCACATACTGCAGCGCTATGACAGCCGATTCCTTCATCACATCTCCGAGATTGCCGGTAAGAGTGAGTTTCTCCCCCTTCCCTTTCGACAAAGAAGCCTCTATAAAAAGAATCTCTCCACCTACTGCAGTCCATGCCAGACCGGTGACAACACCCGCAAAATCGTTTGACTCATATCTGTCAGACTGATGCCTGGGCAATCCGAGAAAATCATGAAGATGTTCCGGCTTTATTTCTGTCGGGAACTCCTTTTTCTGCATCTTTCGCAAAACAGTTTTTCTCACAACAGCCGCCAACGCCTTCTCAAGCTGACGCACTCCGCTTTCTGAAGTATATTGCTCTATAATCTGCCTTAGGGCATCATCAGAGAACGCAATTACACCATCCGCTATATCATGCTGACGAAGAACACGCGGCAACAGATGTCTGCGCGCAATCTCCATTTTCTCCTCGACAAGATAGCCTGAGATCTCGATAATCTCCATGCGGTCGAGCAAAGGCTGCGATAATGTCGACAGTGTGTTGGCGGTTGCAATGAAAAGCACATTGCTGAGATCGAAATCAACATCAATATAGTTGTCGTGGAACTTGCAGTTCTGCTCCGGATCAAGCACTTCAAGCAATGCCGCAGACGGATCGCCCTTGAAATCATTACCGATTTTATCGACTTCATCAAGCAGAATAACCGGATTGTTCGACTTGGCTTTACGAATCGAATCCATTATACGTCCTGGCATTGCACCGATGTAAGTGCGCCTATGACCACGGATTTCGGCCTCGTCATGCAGCCCACCCAGCGACACCCTCTGGTAATTTCGCCCCAGTGCCTTTGCGATAGACTGCCCCAGCGATGTTTTCCCAACACCCGG
>CAMWTV010000161.1 GCA_947177215.1 uncultured Muribaculaceae bacterium | reverse complement strand
GACGTGTTTGTGCTCATGCCCACAGGCGGAGGAAAATCACTCTGCTATCAGTTGCCCTCGCTCCTCATGGAAGGCACGGCCATTGTGGTGTCGCCGCTGATCGCCCTGATGAAAAACCAGGTCGACGCAATGCGCAATTTCAGCACCGACGACGGCATAGCGCATTTCCTGAATTCCTCGCTCAACAAGAGTGCGGTCGATCAGGTTAAAAGCGATGTGCTCAGCGGAAAAACCAAGCTGCTTTATGTGGCTCCGGAATCTCTCACCAAAGAAGAGAACATTGAATTTTTAAAGTCAGTTCCCATCTCGTTCTACGCTGTCGACGAAGCCCACTGCATATCGGAGTGGGGTCATGACTTCCGCCCCGAATACCGACGCATACGCCCTATCATCAATGAGATCTCGCCGCGTCCGGTTATCGCACTCACAGCCACAGCCACCCCGAAGGTGCAGCACGACATTCAGAAAAACCTCGGAATGGCCGACGCTGTGGTGTTCAAATCTTCGTTCAACCGCGAGAACCTGTTCTACGAAATCAGGCCTAAAAACCCGTCGACCGACCGCGACATAATAAAATTCATAAAAAGCCGCGAAGGAAGATCAGGAATAATCTATTGCCTGAGCCGCAAGAAAGTGGAGGAGCTCGCCGAACTGCTTCAGATAAACAATATCAAGGCGCTTCCGTATCATGCCGGAATGGATGCCTCCACCCGCTCGGCCAATCAGGACGCGTTTCTGCTCGAGCAGATCGACGTAATAGTGGCTACGATCGCCTTCGGCATGGGTATAGACAAGCCGGATGTGAGGTATGTTATCCATTACGACATGCCTAAATCGCTCGAAGGCTACTATCAGGAAACCGGACGTGCCGGACGCGACGGAGGCGAAGGTGTCTGCCTGACATTCTATTCGGCGAAAGATCTCAAAAAGATGGAGAAGTTCATGCAGGGAAAACCTGTAAACGAACAGGAGATCGGCAAACAGCTGCTTTCAGAAACGGCATCATATGCCGAATCGGCAGTGTGCCGCCGCAAGACCCTTCTTCATTATTTCGGCGAGGAATTCGAGCCTGACAACTGCGGGAACTGCGATAACTGTTTAAATCCTAAGAAGAAAGTGGACGCTAAAGATGATTTATGCGCGGTATTGGAGACTCTCACCGCCCTTAAAGAAAAGTTTAAAGCCGAACACATTATCGATGTGGTGACCGGACGGGAAACCAACGATGTCCGTACGTATCACCATGACACCCTTGAAGCTTTCGGATCGCTTCCGAAAGCCGACCGCCGTTACCTGCAGACACTCATCAGGCAGGCGACTCTGGCCGGATATATCGACCGCGAAGTGGAAAACTTCGGGCTGGTTTCAATCACTGCAAAAGGCAAATCGTTTCTGAAAAAACCCGTTACATTCCGCATTGTGGAAGATACAGATTTTTCAGAAGAGGAAGATGAGACACCGATCAAAAGCGGAGCGTCGTGTGCGGTCGATCCGGAACTGTATTCAATTCTGAAAGACCTGCGAAAAAAGATCGCCAAACACTACAACCTGCCGCCTTATGTGATATTCCAGGATCCGTCGCTCGAAGCTATGGCCACCACCTATCCGGTGACCATCGACGAACTTCAGAACATTACAGGCGTAGGTGCAGGAAAAGCCAAACGATATGGCGAAGAGTTCATAAAGGTTATCAAGACCCATGTGGAGGAGAACGAGATCGAGCGTCCCGAAGATCTGAGAGTGAGATCGGTAGCCAACAAAAGCCGCATCAAAATCTCCATAATCCAGGCTATCGACCGCAAGATTGACCTTGACGAACTGGCCAACTCGAAATGTATGGAGTTCGGGGAGCTTCTCGACGAGATCGAGGCCATAGTCTATTCAGGCACGAAGATCAATATCAGCTATTTTATCAATGAGGTTATCGACGATGACCACCAGGAAGATATTTTCGAATATTTCAAGGAGGCCGACTCAGACTCTCTGGAGGAGGCTATTCAGGAGCTTGGTTCGGAATACAGCGAAGACGAGATCCGCCTGATGCGCATCAAATTTCTCTCGGAGCTGGGCAACTGATCGGAGTTTCAAACCAACACCGCATATAACCGCATGCGATCCACGCTAACACGCGCCAGGGTTGCATGCGGTTTTATACAGGCATCCACAAAAAACAGATCTGATTGTGCGATACACACCAATTTTCAAGTTCCCCTATTTCAAAGCCCTGTTTCAAAGCTTTTTAGAATTTCGTTTGGATTCAGCCACATTATGTATTATCTTTGCAATATATTAACCATGAAGATCTAAGAATTTATTTTCATAACCAAACTCAACGCAATCAACAATCATGAAAAACAACTTTTTGCAGTGCGTTGTCATTGCGGTGTTGACGGCATGTGCGGCAACATCTGAGGCACAGACAATAACCAGCACATTCAACCCGCAGAATGTTATCCTGCCTTCATCACAGTACACTCCCGATGACCCGTATACGGCAACTGTATGGGTGTTTAACGACGGGCGCCGTTACAACGACCAGTATTACAACCAGATTCTCGCCACACCTGAAGCCGATGCCGAAGGGCACGAATGGTATCACCCCGACTATGAGCTGACCCCCTCGCAGGGGATAGAGTGGCAGAATGCCACAGCTCCGTTCAGCTCAGACGAGTATTACAAGGGGCACAGATCGTTCAGATGGGTAGAGGCTGAGATTATGGCCGAGATGTATATGCGGCGCACATTCACATTGAACGATTATCCCACGGGGACGGTATTTCTGGCATGCGGCCACGATGACGCCCCGTCGGAATGGTATCTTAACGGAGAGTTGATTCACACGGTGTCGGACGGCTGGAACAACGACGAGTATCTGCTTCTCAGCGACGACCAGAAAGCGCTACTGAAAACCGATGGCTCGGAGAACCTGCTTGCAGTGCATGTGCACCAGAACTGGGGCGGTGCCTTCGCCGACTGCGGCCTTTATGCGGCGGATATGGCCATGACACGCACACTGCTCAACACTGTGGGCGACGGCGAATGGCCATGCAACTATTATATTCTCAACTACAACAGCGACCTGGCTGACGCCGAGGCATGCGAATGGTATTCAGAGAATGAAGACGAGAGTGACTGGATGAGCGGCGTAGGGCCGTTCAGCAACGACCAGAACATGTTTTTCATAACGGAATGGGCAAGCCAGGTGCGTCCGATTCTTATCCGTCGCCATTTCAGTCTTTCGGCTGAAGAGCTGAAGAGCCTGAACGGCGACAAAGGTGAGCTGAAGATGACGTGCAGCTATGACGAGAATCCGAAAATGTATCTCAACGGCACGCTGATCTGGAGCGCGTCGGGATGGAACGACAACAATTATGCCGAGCATATTCTGAACGAAGAGCAGAAGGCGCTGCTGAAGGAGGGCGACAATGTGCTTGCCGTATCGCTGATGCAGGGTGGCGGCGGAGGCCACATAGACTACGGTCTGAAGATGGAAAGTCCGATAGTTCTGTCAGGAATAGCCATACCTGAGGCATCAGCAACGGAGACTGCCAACGACAACAGGGTGTTCAACCTTAATGGCCAGTATCTCGGCGAATCGACCGACGGCCTGCCTGCCGGAATCTATATCAAAGGGGGAAAGAAACTGATAATTTTATAAACCAACCATAACCGCAATTCAACGACCGATCACATTTATGAAAAATTCAATCGGAAACAAGGCTATAACAGCAGCCATCGCGCTCGCCATAGGAGCTATGAGCGCCACCGCGCAGACCTCAGTGTCGGTGGTAGACCGCCCGTTCGAGGGCACAAACGTGAACTATACCGGGTTCAGGGCGCCACTGAAGAATGCGCCGCTACTGAAACTGCCTGTGGGAAAAGTGCAGCCCAAAGGGTGGCTCCGCAAGTATCTCGAACTTCAGAAAGACGGGCTCAACGGCAAGCTCGGCACAATCAGCGCATGGCTCGACAAGAACAACAACCAATGGCTGAGTGATCATGGCGATCACGGCTGGGAAGAGGTGCCCTACTGGCTGCGCGGCTATTGCAGCCTGGCATATATTCTTGACGATGCCGAAATGAAACAGGAGGCCCAGGTGTGGTTTGACGCAGTGTTCGACAACCTGAAAGAGGACGGCTTTCTGGGCCCCCGCAATTATGAGAACGGCAATCCGGAAATCTGGGCGCAGATGGTTATGCTCTGGGCCATGCAGACGTATTACGAGAACACGGGCGATGAGCGAGTGCTCGACGCCATGACCAACTATTTCAAGTGGGAAATGACCGTTGAGGATTCGAAGTTTCTCAAAGGCCTGTGGCAGGAGAAGCGTGGCGGCGACAACCTCTGGAGTGTGCTCTGGCTCTATAACCGCACGGGCAACCAGGAGATTCTGCCCCTTATCGACAAGCTTCACAAAAACACATCGAACTGGACTCTTGGAAACGACCTGCCCAACTGGCATGGCGTGAACGTGGCTCAGGGGTTCCGCGAACCGGCCACCTACTATATGTACACCGGCGACGAGGAGATGCTTCAGGCTGCCTATGACAACCACAACATCATGCGCCAGCGTTACGGCCAGGTGCCCGGCGGCATGTATGGCGCCGACGAAAATGCCCGTTCTGGCTATTTCGATCCGCGCCAGGGAGCCGAGACATGCGCCATAGTAGAGCAGATGGCCAGCGACGAGATTCTGATGGGCATAACAGGCGACCCCTTCTGGGCCGACCACTGCGAGAATGTGGCACTTAACACATTCACCGCTTCAATGACTCCCGACATGAAGGCGTTGCGCTATATCACATCGCCCAACATGGCTATCAGCGATGAGAAGCTCCACGGCCCGAGCATTGACAACAATCTCAGAGGTATGCTTTCGATGAGTCCGTTCAGCAGCCGCTGCTGTCAGCACAACCATGGCATGGGCTGGCCATATTATGCCGAGCACCTTGTAATGGCCACTACCGACAACGGGCTTGCCACCATGCTCTATGCCGCCAGCGAGACAACAGCCAAGGTGGCCGACGGCAAGACTGTGAAGCTGACAGAGACCACCAATTATCCCTTTGACGAGACTGTGACCCTGACGGTCAACACCGATGGCACAGTGCGTTTCCCGCTATACATGCGTGTGCCGGCATGGTCGGGCGAAACCACAGTCAAAGTCAACGGCAAGACTCAGAAACTGACTGCGGCCGGAAAATATGTGCGCGTAGAGCGCGAATGGGCCGACGGCGATGTGGTGGAGATGACTCTTCCGATGAGCGTTACCTCGAATGTATGGCAGCAGAACAAAGGAAGCGTGAGTGTGAACTATGGCCCGCTGACCCTCTCGCTGAAGATCGACGAGGTAACCGAAGCCCACGACAGCCGCGACAAGGATTTCGTTCAGGACGACTCTCACTGGCAGGAGGGTGTGGACGCATCGCTGTGGCCGTGTTATGTGATCAAACC
>CAMWTV010000160.1 GCA_947177215.1 uncultured Muribaculaceae bacterium | reverse complement strand
CCTTATCAACCAGATCAAGGTCAAGAACCTGATTTATATGGCGTATATTCCAGGTTTCATCCTTGAGTTCCGAGCCGAGCTCATCAACTGTGGCAAACATAAAATCTTCTGTCTCTGCCAGACGAAGCACCTCTTTCCCCTGTGCGTCGTTCAGAAACTCCCCATGCTCATTAAGAAGCTTCAGAGCGTTCCATTGCTTCGGATTGTGCGAAGCTGTAATAATGATACCTCCGCAAGCGTTAAGGCCGGTCACGGCAACTTCGGTAGTAGGAGTTGATGCCAGTCCGATATTAATAACATTAAAACCGCAACCGCGCAGAGTCGACGAAACAAGATCGTTCACCATCTGCCCCGACAAACGGGCATCACGGCCAACTACTATCAGGTTTGAATCAACACTGGTGTTTTTCCGTATGAATTTAGCATAGGCGGCTGTGAATTTCACCACATCAAGAGGACTGAGCCCCTCACCGGGACGTCCTCCTATAGTTCCGCGGATACCGGAGATTGATTTGATAAGTGACATATTTACAAGCTGAATATATGATTATTGTGTAACAATTGGCATTGATACGATATTTACCCATCCCCTACATCAACGGTACAGATCAATCATCTGTCGATTCATCATCAGGAATCTCGTAATCGCTTGTGCCGGGCTTGAAATACCTGACATTATATACGTATGGGATAACCTGCGAAATTTCTGAGCTCAGACCATATTGCGACCTGATTATCAGATTCACCTCACTCTCCATACCCACATAATACAACGGCATCTGCAACCCGCTGCCCCACTGGGCTGAGGTCGACAGTGTATAATTGCCGAAGCGGAATGAGGCCGACCCCATAGACAGATCGTCTGAGTTACCCCACCCTTCGCCGAGATTCTGGTCTGCCGGGTCGTAATTGTTCAGATTGTAACGAGTAAAACGGAAATAAATCAGCTCGTCATCCTTGGCCATCATCTCCTTGTCTCCGATATTCACAATCTGCATATACACATTGCCTTCCGCATCAAGGCGATAATAAGGAGCATCTGGGCCGGTAATAAACTCATCGTTCTCAGGCAAGTTGAGAATGACATTATGGTCAGCCAGAAACAGATTTATGGCATGCGCCTCATCTGTTAGAAGCTCGGCGTAGCTTTTTGAATCGTCACAGGATATAACACCAGCCCCGAAAGCCAAAGCCGCAATTCCAGTAATAAATTTATATTTTACTAACATGAATGATTTGCTTATAAGTTAATAATCGGTTACGGCAAAAACTCGTCATATAATGGCATAAGAGCCTTAAATACATCAACAGCCTCCTCCATTGTGCCGTAGAATTCTCCACCGGCGGCATTCAGGTGACCACCGCCGTTATAATGTTTCTCGCATATAAGATTCACCGGAAATTCACCTTTGCTGCGTGTTGAAACCTTTATATAATCGGCCTCCTCCCGCAAAAACACTGAATAAACTATGTCAGGCATTGTCAACGGCTTGTTAACCAGGGCTTCTGTATCTCCCTTCTGATACTGGAAAGCATTCAGCTCTTTACGCGTAAGAGTTATCAGCGCTGCTTTGTGTTCCGGAAACGTCTCAAGTTTTTCATACATGGCATATCCGTTGAGCCGCAACCGGTTCAGACTGTCAGAAAAATAAACCTTCTGATATATGGCATCCTTGTCTATCCCCTTTCTGACCAGAGCCGCTATTATCTCATAAAGATCAGCCTGGTTGGAGTTATATGAGAAGTTACCGGTATCTGTCATCATACCGGTATATACGCACTCGGCACACTCCATATCAACAAACATTTCAAGCCCGGTTGCTCTGAGCACTCTGAACACAAGCGATGATGTAGATGGCTCTTCCGGATGCGAAATGATAACATCTGCGAATCCCGAGGGATTAAGGTGATGGTCGATCAACACCTTTTTAGCAGGCGAAGCCACCATAGGCTCTGCCATCAGATCTATACGTTTAGGCTCATTATAGTCAAGACAGAAAATCAGCTCGGTTGTTGCAAAAAGTTTGCGCGCAAACTGTTCCGAGCGCGAATATATCACAATATCCTCCGAACCTGGCAAGAACATCAGATATTTTGGAGGAGTATCCGGAACGATAACCTTGACTTTCTTTCCCATATTTGTCAACGCCCGACACAACGCCAGAGATGAACCCATAGCATCACCGTCAGGCGACAAATGACAGGTTATGACTATATACTTCGATCTGTCGAGCAACTGTTTAAAAGCTGACAGGCTCTCAGAACTCAAAATTTTCTGTAACATCAACAATAGTTGTAGCTATTCTGGTTTAACATACAAAGATACTACATCATTCGTAGTTATCACCCAAATAAGCCGGCACTCTCCTTGTTTTTTCACTTTATTTCACTTTTCGCCAAATAAAACAATACCCTCCGGAAATATCTTTCTGACATTCCGGAGAGCATTGCAGCAATGTTTTAGGCAATGTTATTTCACCACAACTTTTTTCATGCCAGCTGTAGTCTTCATGATATATATACCGGGCCCGGCATTATCTGCCACCGGCATGCCGTTTAGATTATAGACTGCCGACACAGCATCAGTTTTGTCATGCTCGACAGTGTTGACCGAGGCCGACACTCCCGGAAGTTCAATCTTAAAGTTTTTGGCGGCAACAGCCCATTCGCCCTTGTTTCGGCTCTTCTCTCCTATCAGCAAAGCTCCTTCACTGAATGTCAGCATTCCGGCATCATCGACATGTCCGAAATAGTCGCCCGAAGCTCTCACCTGGTCAACAGTTGCCCCGTCCGACAGCATACTTGCCGCAACCGAGGAAACCGAAATATCTCCGCCTCCCAATTCAAGGCCGATGGGACAATCCTCTATATATATAGCAGACGGATCTGTGGCATTGATATAGATGAAATGATCGTGCATGGCATGGTCGGGATAATCCAGACGCAACACCGGATGTTCACGATAAGGGTCAACGATTCTGAAATATCCATCAACACCTTGAAGCCGCTCAAGCTCTACTTCATAAGTCACAGACTCAATATCAAGATAACGAGAGGCCGCAAAATCTTCGGTATAATTCACCTTTCCCACCGACTGCCATACTCCATTGTCATCTCGGTCATAGGTATAACCATATGTAAAATCACGGGCAACAACATTTCCGGCCCGGTCAAGCCCGACCACAGCCACAGTATATCTGCCTCGTTCCGGAGCTTTGAACTGAGAGGTTTCTCCCGCATTCACTTCTTCCCCCGCAACAGCAGCTTCATCATAATACTCAGCCTTAAAACCGCCGCGTTTCACCACCGCCTTTACAGTCCATATGTCGCTTCCGGCATCGGGCTTATAGAAAATATATCCGTCCGAGGCACAAGTTGAAACACGCACTGACATTACATAATCATGAGCCTCGCTCTTGCCAAGTTCGAGCTTGAATCCGTTTGTTTTAGACGCCGGATACCACATGTCATAATCGGCGTCATACAACCCGATCGACAAAGGCCTGAACGAAATTACATCATCCGTGAGTGTGCCATAAAAATCTCCCGAACCTGTCCATCCGTTTTCCGGCACCAGTGATGAGAACATATAATCATCATACACTTCAAAATCTTCGATATATACTTTTTCCGGATCAGTTGCATTTATATAGACATACGCGTCATCGGTATATGTCATAATCTGGGCCACATAACAATCATGCGATATATATGGCTGAAAACGATACCAGCCCGGAGAATCTTGATTCTGTTCTACCCCCACAACCCACGAATGACCGGGCTTCACATCTACGTTACACGTCATCAGATCTTCATGGTAAACCGCCGGCCCCACACTTGTCCATTGCCCTTCAGGAGCTCCCGACATATTAACCGTCGAAGCCAAGGCTACAAGAAGTAATAAATTTCTCATCCAGAAAACATTATTGATTAGTGATTTCATTCGCACTATTGCGACAGCGCAAATATAGCGATAAAATATCACCCGTCAAACTATTCGCAACAAAAATACATCATAACGACATGTCAACAGGCGCACACAGCAACTAATGTCGCGGCATTTCCCGTCTTCGGCAGCATATTGCCAGCACCTGATATCACTGTTTCCCCTTGCGGTTGTTTTCAATTAGCGATGCAAGCTGCACGGTTTTATTGGATGTTTCTTCAAACTCTTCTTCTGATACAGACAATGGTGTGATACCTCCCCCGCCAAACAAACAATACGACATCCGGTCAAAATGCACACATCTGAGATTGACATATGCCCGCCATCTGCTGCCGGCTGTTACCAGAATATATCCTCCATAGCACCCGCGCGAATGCCTCTCGCAGCGTTCTATGTCGGATATGGCGTCAGCTTTCGGCCAACCGCATAAGGCTGGAGTCGGACTGATGGCATCAAGTATCCGAAACACATCATCCGGTTGCGCCGTTCCCGATATGCGCGCACAAAGATGCTCAATCTTTCCATAGGTCACCGTTTCCATCGGCGATATAGTAGCCTTGATTCCAAGTTGGTCTAATTCAGCCAGAATATAATCTGACACATATCTGTTTTCACAGATATTCTTCTCGTCCCATTCCGTTAATGAACCGGCAAGCCTTGTTCCGGCCAGTGCGACCGTTGAAAAATCCCCGCTCACACAATCAAAGTCAAGCAACAGCTCCGGTGTCGCGCCAAGCCATGCCCCCGTTTCAGGCGTGTAATACAGAAACCTGAAAGTCTGACTGTAACTATTAAAAAGATCTACGGCAGTCTTTCCCCAGTCTACATATTCTTCCCGATCAAGAGAATCACATATTACTCTTGAATAGACCGTTTTGCCGTTTCTTTTTCGGCAACTTTCTATCACAGCCTCAACACCTGTTATATAATCCTCATATCCGGTAGAAATTTTTTCGACCGGCATTTTTCGGTTATTACAAAGGTTGGCGTACAATGATATCCGGTCGGCATACGTTCCAAGCCACGGAACTACCTCAAACCTCTCAGCACTGTCTCCCTTTTTGAGAATATGAATCCGCGACTCATTGGGGAATATAAAAACGGCAAACGGCTCACCTCCTTCAAGCAACAGGTTGATATGCAACTCAGTGTCTGCTGGCAACATTGCAACTTAATGTATCAACTATATTATTACCGACGCAATCAGCTCAAATGGAAGCGCCTCTTCTATTTTAACCTTATAGAATTCCCCAACCACAAGACTTCTGTCTTTTCTCACGAGCACTTCCGGATCTACTTCCGGAGAATCCCATTCGGTACGTCCCACATAAAACTCCTCTTCCTCACGGTCTATAACAACCTCAACAGTCTGGCCAATCTTCTGTTCCTGGATTTCAAGAGATATTTTTTCCTGAAGGGCCATAATCCGGTCAAGCCGGTTCTGCTTAACATCGGAAGGAATTAAATCGGGGAGATTATTTGCCGCATACGTTCCCTCCTCTTCACAATAGGCAAAAGCCCCCAT
>CAMWTV010000159.1 GCA_947177215.1 uncultured Muribaculaceae bacterium | reverse complement strand
GATATTCAAATCCATTCATCCTCATTCATATTTATTGTTCTCTCCGGGGTCACAATCAAAAATGGCAAAACGCCGCAAAGCGCTGAAATCAGTTGATTTTCAGTGCTTTTTCTTTTTGGTGAAATTTCAGAATGGCGCAGAATTCTTCCTTTGTCGGGAGATATGTCAGATATTTGGCAGCGTAGAGTTGTTTGCTGTCCTTGAGAGCTTGTTTCCGAGCAAAGTAGCAATCCGATTGTAGGATTATCGTCTTCCGAGCATTTCAACTCATCGTAACATACGGATATACATATCCATTTGCCCGATGTCCTCATGTGTGATTCTTGTTGTCTTTAAGTCGATAAGCACAGATTCAAGATTGGTTTCAGAATATGCGGCATCTTGTGAAAAGCCCAAAAACTCTGCCACGACCGGATTTCGCAGGAATTTATGTCGGTCTTTCTGATAGTCTGTTGTAACCCGTTTCATCTCATCTACAACTTCGCCACGTTTTGACTCAGGCGTCTGAAGCAGTCGATGATAATATTGAGAGCCTATATTGCGGTCAAGGGTACGGTAGCTCCAGTTTTCCTACAACTTTTTTCGGGTTTTATCACTACCTTTGCACAGATGTAGCACAGAAACCGGAAGAAGTATCGTTTGTAAGCGAGAAAGATGAGAATGTCTGGTGGTATGATGGAGAACGGATTGCATTCCGCACGCCCAACTATACTAAAATACTGAACGCCATGCGAACCCAGCCGACACTTACACTTGCAGACATGAAAGACGAAACGGGCATCAGTATTACAGCCATCCAAAAATTGCTTGACAAACTCATCTCAAAAAAATATGTTGAGCGCGGCGAGAAAGAAGGAAGCTGGCGAGTGTTCCTGACGCAATAACATTATTGACCTCAAATGAAAAGAATTAAGCGTACCCTTATATCCGCATCAGGCATCCTTGTAGTTGGCATGGCCGTTATTCTTACAGCACAGCTGTTGCACCAGCCTGAAAACAAAGCTCCCGACAAAGACTATTCAGGCCTTGTGGAATCTATTACAGAGACCGTGTCAGGCTATCCGGGAGAGATCGGTGTGGCCGTGATAATCAACAACCGGGACACCATCACAGTCAACAACTCGAACATCTATCCGATGATGAGCGTGTTTAAGGTTCATCAGGCTCTGGCCATATGCAATGACTTTGACAACAAAGGGCGTTCTCTTGACTCATTGATGGTTATAGACCGGAATGATCTCGACCCCGGAACATGGAGCCCGATGATGAAGGAACATCCGGAACCGGTTATATCGCTGACAGTCGGCGAACTGCTACGCTATACCCTGAGCCAGAGCGACAACAACGCAAGCAATCTCATGTTCAACCGACTGGTCGACGTTGCCGCGACCGACAGTTTCATCGCCACCCTTATTCCACGCTCAAGTTTCAAGATAACCTATACGGAAGAGGAGATGTCGGCCGACCATGACAAAGCCTATGACAACCGCACGTCACCGCTTGGCGCGGCAATGCTGATGAACCGCCTGTTTACCGACAGTGTAATCAGCCACCCTAAACAGCAATTCATCACCAACACGCTGAAAGAGTGTCTGACCGGTGTCGACAGAATCGCGGCACCTTTGTCGGGAAAGGAGGGTATAACCATCGGACACAAAACAGGCTCGGGCTATACGAATGAACACGGAGTGCTTGCCGCCCACAACGATGTGGCCTATATCACGCTGCCCGACAATCAATGTTACACTCTGGCTGTTTTCGTCAAAGACTTCCATGGCGATGAAACGCAGGCCGCCAAAGCCATCGCACACATATCAGCCACAGTCTACTCGCATCTGACTCAGGCCGCACCGCAAGGGGCGCGATAACACCGGTAAAAACACTTCAGGCGCCTCGGAAGGGTTGGAAGTATGAGCCGGTGTTTGTATCTTTGCATGTCAGGCAGATATACTGACCATAACCGCAAGTAATATATAAAAGCCATGAAGAAACCATTGATCGCACTTGCCGCCGCTACAGCCGCTTTATGCGCGTGTGCCGACGGCTGGATGGGCCGTATCGCCGACGGAGCTTTCATCGACCAGCTCTCAATTCCGGGCACCCATGACTCGGCCACAGGAGAGGGCACTTCGCTCGACGCCTTCGCACGCACTCAGGATCTGAGTCTTGCCGAACAGTTCGAAGCCGGAATCAGAGCCTTTGACCTGCGCCCTTCGGCCAACGGATCGACACTCGGAATATACCACGGCACCGTGGCTACCAAAATCTCGTTCGAGGAAGCCTTGACCCAGTTCTGCCGTCTGCTCGACGAGAACCCCACTGAATTCATCATCGTAATAATGCGACATGAAGATGACCGCGAAAACGACAGCGAGAAAGCCGCATGGAGCGGCCTCGTCGCAGATGTTCTGGCATCGGAGAAATTCGCCTCACGCTTCATTCCATTCTCCCAGTCTCTCACCGTTGGCGAGACGCGCGGCCGGATACTTCTGCTAAGTCGCGACAAATATGCGTCAAAGCCTACCGGAGGCTTCATCTCATCATGGACTCACAGCCCCGACCTGTCGGAACAGTCGAAGGCACGCATCACGGGCGCATCGGCCCGCGAGTCGGCCAAGCTCACCGTGCAGGACTATTACGAGATGAAAAATCAGGAGCAGCTCGACACAGAGATCAGCGCGATAACCGCGCTTCTCGACCATTCGACAACACTCCACACGGTTTCAGGCCATCAGTGGGTAATAAACCACACTTCGGGCTATTATGCCTCTCTTTTCGCCACAGCCGACGCCTACCGCAAAAACGCAGCCACAACCAACCGTACAGTGATCGACTATCTTGCCGACGAAAACCATGCAGGCCCGACCGGACTGATAATGATGGATTTCGCAGGCACCGACCGATCCGGGCTATATGACGTTAACGGCCTCGCGCTCACTGAAGCTGTAATCGGCAACAACTTCCGCTACGAAATGAAAGGCCAGTACAGCTCCATTGAAACCACGATGCCGGAGCCTTCGGCTTCGCTCCGCATAAAGGGGGCGACAGTGACCGCACCAGGTCTGATCAGGGCGTATCTTATCGACGGCACACATGTTGCCGAGGCTTACGGAACACTCACGCTCGACAATGCGGGCCTGTATATCGTGACCTGCGGCAGTGAAACAGCTAAAATAGCCGTCAGATAACATCTGAGGCGCTTCAATATGGCCTTGCCTCATTGCCGCAAAGAAATAAAGCAGTAACTTTGCAGCACAATGAGCCAGAAAACCAGACTTTCCCAGATTCCCGCCAGACGCGGACTGCTTGCCATATCGCCCATCGTAGTGTTTATTCTCTTCTATCTTGTAGTCTCCTTAGCCATAGGCGATTTCTACAAGATGCCCATAAGCGTGGCCCTGATGGTAGCCTCGGTCTGGGCAGCGCTCATAATGCGCGGCACACCGTTAAACCGGCGTGTTGAGATGTTCTCAAGCGAGGCAGGAAGCGTCAACGTGATGTATATGGTCTGGGTCTTTGTGCTTGCCGGAGCCTTCTCGGCCATAGCCAAAGCCACGGGAGCCGTCGACGCCACAGTGGCTCTGGCGCTCAACAACCTTCCGCCGGCCATGATTGTGCCTGGGCTGTTTCTGGCCACATGCTTCATATCGTTGTCGATCGGCACATCGGTAGGCACCGTCGTGGCCCTTACGCCACTTGCCGTAGGGATGGCCGGTGAAGCCTCAGGGCATGTCGCCTTCTATGTGGCCATAGTGCTCGGCGGAGCCTTCTTCGGCGACAACCTGTCGTTTATCTCCGACACCACCATCGCTGCCACCCGTACCCAGGGCTGCGACATGAAAGACAAATTCAAGGCCAACGTCTGGATAGTTGTTCCGGCGGCCATAATAGCCCTTGTGATCTATTCGTTAACAGGGCCTCGTCCGGACGGCACAGTCGATGTGGCGGGGGGAAGCCCGTGGCTCGTCACCCCCTATCTGGTGGTCATTGCCTGCGCACTGTCGGGCATAAACGTCACCGTTGTGCTTCTGCTCGGCATCGTGGCGGCCATGTCGACCGGGCTGGCCACAGGCCACAGTCTGCTCGATCTGTTCGGTATGGCCGGCGAGGGGATAGCCTCGATGGGCGAACTGATAATAATAACCCTGCTTGCCGCCGGAATGCTCGGGCTGATCAAAGCCGCCGGTGGTATCGACTATCTCATACAGCTGCTCACACGCCACATACACGGGCCACGCGGCGCACAGGCCGGCATAGCCGTGCTTGTGGCTCTTGTAAACTTCTGCACAGCCAACAACACCGTTGCCATCATCACCGCCGGCCCTCTCGCCCGGCGCATATCCACCCATTACGGGGTTGCCCCGCGCAAGGCGGCCTCTTTGCTTGACACAGCATCGTGTATCGTGCAGGCCCTGATTCCCTATGGCGCGCAGACTCTGCTGGCCACAGCACTCGCCGGCATCGCTCCCGCCGCCCCATGGCCCTATCTGCTCTATCCGCAGATTCTGATTCTGGCTGTTATCCTTTCGGTCATCATACGCCGTCCGCAGCGCAACGCCTGAAAATTATTGCCTCTGATTGTGTAATCCGTACTATTTTGTCGCATCAGGCGACTGTGCGGAGTGTATGACACGGTTATCTTTGCACTGTAAAGTTAACCGTAAAAAAACACCGACATCAGTCAGAAAGCTTAATGAAACTATTTAAATTTATCATTGGCCTCGTTGCCTCAGGCTGCGCTCTCGCTGCGGCAGCCTCTGACGTGGCAGACTTTGCCCGATATGAGAACGCAAACAGGCGCATCGCATCACAGCCTAATTCGGGCACACGCGTTGTGTTTCTCGGCAACTCGATAACCGACTTCTGGGTCGGCAACAGTCCGGATTTCTTCAGCTTAAACGATTTCATAGGGCGCGGCATATCGGGACAGACCACCTACCAGTTCCAGATGCGGTTCCGCGAGGATGTCATAAACCTTCATCCGGCGGCAGTGGTCATAAACGGTGGCACCAACGATGTGGCCGAGAACATGTATCCCTACAACGCCGACCGCACCTTCGGCAACATTGTGTCGATGGTCGAACTTGCACGCGCCAACAACATCAAGGTTATTCTGGCCTCAGTGCTTCCGGCCGCAAGTTTCAATTGGAATCCGTCGATAAAAGACGCTCCCGATAAAATCGAAGCTCTGAACTCTCGCATCAGGGAGTATGCCGAAGCCAACTCCATCCCCTATGTAGACTATTATTCGGAAATGGTCTACGGGGCAACGCGTGCGCTCAACCCGGCCTATACCACCGACGGTGTACACCCGAATGCAGCCGGCTACGCCGTCATGGAGTCGGTTGTGCTCCCTGTCGTGCGTTCCGTGGTTTCCCTCGACAGCTCGGTTCCCTCAGGAGTGTCGATCGAGGGTGACGCGCTTGCCGACGAGGCATCGGTTGCGTGCACCCGTGTCTCGGCCGGGTGCTTCGAGGCGTTCGCAAGGC
>CAMWTV010000158.1 GCA_947177215.1 uncultured Muribaculaceae bacterium | reverse complement strand
AAATCCTCCTTATAGCCGCGATGTACGCGTCCAGTCCATAGATCGCCGAACTCATTGTGCACCTGGTCTACGCTTCCGCCCATATGTTTTGAGTCGTTGTCGTGGCTCTCGGGTTCCCCCAGGTCGAGCCACCAGCCACCGATACCCTCCAGTGTCCGCTGCTTGTAGAACTCCCACATCCAGTCCATCGCCTCCGGGTTGGAGGAGTCGATGAGACCCACTTTTTCAGAGCCGAGCCATGACATGTTCGATACATCGTCGTCGGCAAGATACCCCTTCTCTTTGAGCACGGAGTAGTTGCGTGAGTCGGAGGTGAAAAACGGCTCGGTGATGCAGATGGTTTTAACTCCCTGTGAGGCGAAGTCCGACATCATCTTCCGGGCATCGGGAAACTTGGGCGTGTGCCAGTCAAGGTTGCCCATGCCGTTGTTTCCCTCTCCCTGCCAGTAAAGGTCAAATACGATTGCGTCGATGGGGAGTCCGGCATTCTTGACAGAGGCCACAACCCCCTCGGCCTCCGCCTGAGAGTGATATCCGTAACGTGATGTCATGTAGCCGAGAGCCCAGTAGGGTGGGAGCTCCTGACGTCCGGTGAGGAAAGTGTAGTTTTCGAGAACTGATGCCATTGTGCCGTCGTCCGAGCCTACATAGTAGTATGCGATCGGGGTAGGGGAACCTGTGTAGTAGGTGGTTCCGGCCGATGAAGGTGAGATACGCGCGTGGCGGTGATGGTCGTCAAATAGAAGTCCGTAGCCACCGGTCGACACCACGAAAGGTATGCAGATATTGTGTGGAGCCTCCCAGTCGCAGTCCCAGCCGCCGGTCTGGCGGTTGTTCATTACCAGAGTGGAACCGTTGTGGTTTATGCGCCGGCCATTGTATCCGCCGCCGTAGAATGCCTCCTCGTTCATTCCCTCGAAAGAGGCTGTGCGTGGTGCTGAACTGTTGTCGAGTCCGTTCTTCTCGCGCAACACAAGCTTGCCTGAGATGTCAGAGAAGCTTATGTGGCAGTTGGCCTTCGACACAGAAACGACGGTAGCCGCGGTGTGCAGCACTATGGCGTCGCTTTCTTCGGTTACAGAGAAATTGCCCTGAGGGGAAGCGCAGACACTTATAGAGCGCCGTTCGGGTGTGTTGTCGCCGCTGGCGCGTGGGAACACCTTCACAACATAGTCATTGTAGGGGGTGAGCGTCAGGGTGCCGTTCTCGGCTGAAATCACCACTGAATTACCCTCATGGCTCCATTCGCGGTATTCACCGAGGAAATCGCCTGGCTGACCTGAAACCTGCTCGATTGAGATTGTCGATGACGAAAGGTCGATGGTCACGATGTAATCTCCTGACATGTCGACAGTCCACTGGCGGTCGTCTGTTCCGTCTTCAGAGATTCGTCCTTTGTCGGATGGATCGCGGAAAAAGAACTTCTGCTCATTGTAGTCGCCGTAACAGTTGGTGGCAATTTTGAATGTGCCCGGTTTCAGCGACACTTTCCCGGAAAAACGGAACGGATTCGAGCCGTCTTGAGGCAGAGGGAGCGATTCCCACAAAGCCCATTCTCCCGGTGTGGCAGAGCCGACCATGTAGAGCATATTGTGGAGTATCGGGGCCTGCTGGAAGTCAGACTTGACCACCGATATGGTCATCTCCCGGAGGTTGCATGTTATTGTGTAGTTGGCGCTTTCGCTCACCTTGAATTTGTAGTCGGGCACGCTGCCGTTTTCGGAGTAGGCCAGACGCGATATGTCGTAGGGATTGTCAGACGCGTTGCGATATTCCTCCTGATCCCACCGGGCCTGGGCAAGGAACTTGAATTCCTTGTCGGCTTCGAGCCATCCGGTGTATCTGAATATGTTGTTGTCGGCATTGTCGCGCACCATTACAGATGTGCGGTCGAGGCTCCATTGGCCCCATGTGGCATCGCCGACAACCAGCAGGCGCTCGGCTCCGATAAGGGAGACGGCGGCAATGCAAACTAAAACGGCAAACGCTGAAATTCTTTTTAGGTTAAAGCAATTTTTCATTGTGTGAAACACTTTATTTAAGGTTAATTCTCCGGCGAAATAAACAATTCCCGCGCGCAGCCACAATATGTGTGTCGCAGGAAGTAGCGTTTTTAAAATATAACAGTTTGATTATCAGTGATAGCCCGTTGATGTGGGCTTGTAAAAAAGTAGCGGCTTTTCGGCCTTGTCACAGACGCTTTTAGGCCTCCTCTTCTCGAATTCCGCCGGTAGGCGGTTATGCCGGATTCCAGGTATGTGCCGCTGCCCGAAGGATATGAGGCAGGGCCATGTGTCAAGATTTTGAATTCTGACACATGGCCCTGATATTTCCTGGTGGTTTACGGACAGCGGGATTTAGAGCTTGTTTAAAAAACGGCTTTTCGCCATCGTTCGATCATCGCCGTCATATCGTCGGGAACGGCTGATGTGAAAAACATCTCTTTGCCAGTGGCGGGGTGCACGAAGCCCAGTGTGCGGGCATGGAGTGCCTGACGCGGGCACACTTCAAAGCAGTTTCTTACAAACTGGCGGTATTTGGCCGATGTGTTGCCGCGCAGAATCTCATCGCCTCCATAGCGTGCATCGTTGAGCAGCGGGTGGCCTGTGTGCATCATATGAACGCGTATCTGGTGGGTGCGCCCGGTTTCAAGCACACATTTGACCACTGAGACATAGTTGAGTTTCTCTATTACTTCGTAATGGGTAACGGCGTGTTTCCCGATCTCTCCGTCGGGAGGGAAAACCGCCATCTGAAGCCGGTCTTTGGGGTTACGCGCGATATTGCCTGTTATTGTGCCTTTGTCGGGCTGGGGGATGCCCCATACCACAGCGACATACTCGCGTTTGGTGGTTTTGTTGAAGAACTGTTTGCCCAGATGGGTTTTCGCGTCGGGGGTCTTGGCAATGACCAGCAGCCCCGATGTGTCTTTGTCGATGCGGTGCACCAGCCCCATGCGCGGATCGTTCACGTCGTAGTCGGGATTGTTGCGGAAATGCCAGGCCAGGGCATTCACCAGAGTGCCGGTGTAGTTTCCGTGTCCGGGGTGCACCACCAGACCGGCCGGTTTGTTTACAACGAGCACGGTGTTGTCTTCGTAAACGATGTCGAGGGGAATATCTTCGGCAATTACCTCGTGCTCATATCTCGGCCTGTCCATTACAACCGAGATCACATCGTCGGGCTTGACTCTGTAATTGGATTTCACAGGTTTTCCGTTGGCCAGAATGCAACCGGCCTCCGCAGCCTGCTGGATTCTGTTGCGCGAGGCACGCTGCATGTGGTCGACCAGGAATTTGTCGACTCTCAGGAGCTGCTGCCCCTTGTCGGCTACGAAGCGGAAATGCTCGAACATGCCCGAAGGCTCTCCCCCTTCTTCATCTTCATCGTCAATGGCAGTGAAAAGGCCGTCGATTTCGTCAGGCAGTTCCTCGTCGTGTATATTGTCGTTATAGGCCATAGGGAGCTTATTCTATATTCAGTTCCTCGATAGTCTCGTCGATCACAAGAGTGTCGGTCACATCGTCGGTTTCAGTGGTATCGCCCATGCCTGAGCCTACTTCGAGTGTCACTATCGCAGAAACGGGGATTCTCGCACCTGGCTGCAATGCAACACCGTTGAATCTGGCACCCAATACCAGGCCCTGATATTCAGACAGGACTGAAACTTCTCTGATTTCGTTGATTCCAAGACCGTTGAACATGGAGCGGGCCTGTCGCACCGACACGTTGTAGAAGTCGGGCACAGTGATCAGTTTGGGTGTGAAGGCAACCACTGTAAGATATACAGTGCCACCTTTTTTGATGCGTGCTCCTGCGATGGGTGTCTGTTCCACAACGGTGCCCGGGCGGCTGTAGCTGTCGAAAACAGAGTCGGAAATAACGGCTTTAAGCCCGGAAAGGTCAACGTTGCCCTCGGCGCTGGCAAAAGGCTGTCCCTTCACATCGGGAACCACACGCTCCTCGCCGTGGAAAGTCCAGAAGTCGAGAAACCACAGCATCATCCATATCATCATGGCTGAGGCCGCGATGATGTAGATCAGATTCATCAGCACCGGGTGGCGGCGTCGAAAACTTTCCGGTTTGTTCATATTCTTTTGTGTGGCGTGGCTTTCGGTGTAGCTGTTGTCATAGCGCTGTTCGTCTTCTCGGCCGGAAAAGTATTGCTTGTCATGTCGGGCTGCAGGGCGGCGCATTCCTCCGGTGCGTGGAGCATACCTTTCCTCGAATTCATCGTCATAACGGTCATCGCGCAGACGGTTGCGGGTCGAACCGCGCCTGATGTCATTACGTGGCGCGTCATATTCCTGTTGCCGGCGATATGCTCCGGAGTCATAGCCGTCGCTGTAATCGTCGTCATAGCCGTCGTAGCCGTTGTCGTTGTATTCGTCGTAGTCATCGCGATAGTCCTCACGATAGTCCTCACGGTCATCGCTATAATCGTAGTCGTCGTAGTCTTTCATCAGAGTCAGCTGCTTTTATATCTGCAAAATTACGTAATTTCCCCTTCACGTCAAAACCTTATGGCTGCCATATTGGGTTGCACTGCGAAGACCTGGGTCAGATAATTTTCAGAATTTTGCCTGCACGACACGCTTCGGTGGAGTTTCTGACTTTGAGTTTTGATATAATCGACTGCCGATGACGGTTTACAGTGTGCGGGCTTATGTGCAGCTCGTCGGCTATCTGCGCGCTGGTATTGCCTTTGTCGATGAGGGCAAGTACCTGTGTCTCGCGCGTGCCGAGAATTTTTATTGAATTTTCTGTTGTAAGGTCGACTATGTGGCCTGTGGCAGAATTTACGGCCGCGCTTTTCCATGGCATGTCATATAGCGCCGGACTGTAGAGGCATATGGCGAAAGCCACGGCGCCGCTGTCGTCGAAGAGGTAGAACATGCGGTGGAGCACGTCGTTGTAGCTTCCTGTGGAGTCTCGCATTCTCAGGCGGGAGATGAGGAGGTAATCGCTTTTCTTTGCAGCCGGAAGTGCGCTGATGAAATGGAAAAATTTAAGTTCGGCCAGATATTTTTCCTCGCGGTCGCTGTCAGGGATGAGGCGCAGAATCTCTTTATCCCATATGGAATTCTCGCTTGAATAGCCGTCGAAGCCGAACTGCGAGGCGAACCGGCCGGCGAAGATGTGGCTGATGTTTTTGCGAAGGTCGCTCAAAACCACAAGGGCGTTTCCGATCCGTGCCATCTGTGCGGCAAAGGCGAAAGCCGATGATTCAAGAAGGCTGTGGCCTGTGGCAGCCTGGGCGCGTAGTAAACTGTCGAGTTTGTGAAAACTGTCCATCTGAAAAATTGGTTATTTTTAGCCATTGCGGGCACTCGGGCAATTGGTTAACTTTGCAAAGTTAGTCAGCGGGAATGATTAAATTACTGTTTCCGCCATTTTTTATGTATCACAAACAAGATTTTACGTATCATGAATATCAAACTGATGTTAATGGCCGGAGTGCTTTCGGCTGCCCATGTTGCAGGTGCACAGACTCTGGAG
>CAMWTV010000157.1 GCA_947177215.1 uncultured Muribaculaceae bacterium | reverse complement strand
GCCCCTGCACTCTCCGCCCCACTGAGGTCATCTGAAGCTCAGATATTGACGGCAAGACAAGGCGTCTCATGGCAAAAGCTAATTGCAAAATTATCATTATATTTTTACCTGACAAAATTTTCATGTATGATTTTAACATGTTTTTTTCATGCGTAACCCCATTCCGTCTCACAGAGCATGATGCAAAATGGGTTTCCGGCTAAATTTTCGCCATATGCCATGAAACAGATCTCAGCCTCCAACTGAATCAAAGCGACATAGACGGCGACAATCTCAGAACCGGCGGCAGCCCCTCCGAAGGCAACATCACACATACACCGTAGCGTAAGGACTGATACACTAACGGAAATTTGTGGCAAACAATATATTTTATGCTCTCATTCAGTCATTTTTTTGCACTCTTTAATAAGATATGACAGAAATTATCACTACCTTTGCCCCCGAAAATGAATTGAGGAAAATTTTCCGTAATTCATCTATGTTCCCAAACACACCTATACTTCATTTCTCAACAAAATAATGAGCATCGGTATAAAAGTAAAAAAAGGGCTCGACCTTCATCTTGAAGGAGCCGTGGCCGATCCGAGGCACATTGCCAGCAGGCCGACTGCAACCGTGGCAGTGACGCCCGACGATTTCGTTGGACTTGTGCCCAAGATGGATGTGCGCGAAGGCGATTCTGTGAAGGCCGGACAGCCTCTTTTTCACGACAAGACTCACCCTGAGATAAAAGTGGTGAGCCCGGCCGCCGGCACAGTAAAGGCGGTTGTGCGCGGTGAACGCCGCAAAATCATCCGCGTGATAATAGAAGTCGGAAGCGGCGATTCCGTAAAACTCTCAACCGAAGGAGTGCTGTCAGACAGCGCGAAAGCCCGCAACCTGCTGCTTGAGTCAGGATTATGGGCAATGACGACACAACGTCCATACGCGATTGTGACAGACCCCGACGCAGAACTGCGCGACATATTTGTAAGCGGTTTCGATTCTGCGCCTCTCGCAGAGAACATCACATCGCTTACCGATGAGCAGAGACGCTCTCTTGAAGCGGGAGTAAGTCTGCTCGGACTGCTCACAAAAGGAAAAGTGTATGTTTCCAGACGCGACGCATCAGCGATTCCCGACATAAAAGGCGCTGAGATGGTCGATGTGGCAGGGCCGCATCCATCAGGAAATGCCGGCACACTCATAGCCGCCATACGTCCGGTAAACAAAGGTGAGACGGTTATGTGTCTTGACCTGCCTACCCTGCTGCGCATAGGTGCCACTGTCCTGACGGGTATAGTGCCCTCTACCACAATAGTTGCGGTTACAGGCTCAGAGGTAAAAGAGCCGGAAATGGTGGAATGCCATATCGGAGCCGAGATCAGTGCCGTGCTCAATGGAAACATAAAGTCTGACGGCCGCAACCACCGGATAATTTCAGGCAATGTGCTGACCGGAGTCGCAGTGGGAAAAGATGACTATCTGCGTTTCCCATACCGTCAGATAACAGTTATTCCCGAGGGAGATGATGTTGACGAATTCATGGGGTGGGCCTCGCTCTCTCCGTCAAAGATGAGCCTCAGCCCATCTTTCCCCGGCCATTTCCTGCGCCGCAAGCTGTTCAGACCCGACGCCCGCCTTCAGGGTGGCCGCAGAGCCATGATAATGAGCGGCGAATATGACAAGGTTATGCCTATGGACATTCTGCCCGAATATCTGATAAAGGCTATTTTAAGCCGTGACATCGACAGGATGGAGCAACTCGGCATATATGAGGTGGCACCCGAAGATTTCGCTCTGGCGGAATATGCCGACACCTCCAAGCTCGAGTTGCAGAAGATTGTGCGCGAAGGCCTCGACTACATGCGCAAGGAACTGGAATAAAGAACAATGATTTAACGACTCAATCACACACGTGACTGACCCCGGAATATGAAAGCATTAAAAAAATTACTTGACAAAGCGCGTCCGGCCTTCGAAGAGGGGGGGAAGCTTCATGCTTTCCGCTCGGTCTACGACGGCTTCGACACATTTCTGTTCACCCCACGCGAGACATCCAAGTCAGGGGTGCACATCCATGACAGCATGGACTCAAAGCGCACAATGATCATTGTCATCGCCGCGCTTCTGCCCTGCCTGTTGTTCGGCATGTATAATACCGGTTATCAGCACTGGCTGGCCTCGGGAGCCACAGAGTTCCCCTTCTGGTCACTGCTTCTTTACGGTTTTCTGGCGGTTCTTCCGCGAATCGTGGTGTCATATGTGGTAGGTCTCGGCATCGAGTTTACCGTGGCCCAGTGGCGTCGCGAGGAGATTCAGGAGGGATTTCTTGTGACAGGCATACTGATTCCGATGATATGCCCCATAGAGACCCCGCTGTGGATGATCGCTGTTGCCACCGCATTCAGCGTCATCTTCGTCAAGGAAGTGTTCGGCGGCACCGGATATAACATCTTCAATGTAGCGCTTGTGACACGCGCATTCCTCTTTTTCGCCTATCCGGCAAAAATGAGCGGCGACAGCGTGTTTGTATCCACAAATCCGATTATGGGACTCGGAGGCAATGTAGCCGACGGTTTCACAGGGGCTACCCCCCTGGGCCAGATAGCCACATCGGGAGCAGCCTCACACGCGGAACTGGCGTCGTCGATGACCACCATCACACATGAACCGCTCTCGACACTCGACATGTTCATAGGCCTGATTCCCGGCTCATTCGGCGAGACATCGACCCTCTGCATTCTGATCGGAGCCTTGATTTTGCTGGCCACCGGCATTGCAAGCTGGCGCATAATTCTTTCGGTGTTTGCCGGAGGCGCAGCGATGGCACTGATAGCCAACTGCTTCGCCACGCCGACATATCCGGCTTCGTTCCTTACAGTAGCCGACCAGCTCTGTCTCGGTGGATTCGCATTCGCCGCAGTATTTATGGCTCCTGACCCTGTGACATCATGCCGTACAAACACGGGCAAATACATCTATGGGTTCCTGGTGGGCGTTGTAGCCATTCTTATCCGCACCTACAACAACGGCTATCCCGAAGGAGCTATGCTGGCAGTGCTACTGATGAACGCTCTGGCCCCGCTTATCGACTACTGTGTGGTCGAAGCCAATGTGCGCCGCCGCATGCGCCGCAGCCGGGCTTAATCTGAACAACACAAAGAGACGCAAACCTTATTTAAAGTTATCACACATAAAGACAGATGATTAACAAACAAAGCAACGTCTACACCATCGTTTACATCACGGTGCTTGTGGTAATTGTCGGAGCGGCCCTGGCATTCACGGCCATGTCGCTTAAAGACAGGCAGCTGGAAAACGCCGATGCTGACAAGATGAAGCAGATTCTCCAGTCGGTGCACGTAGCCACCGAACGCTCCACAGTTGTTGACGATTTCCATAAATACATAACCCGGTCGTTGGTTGTCAACGACAAAGGGGAAGAGGTCGAGGGAGCTGACGCGTTCACTGTCAACGTGGCCGCCGAGGCAAAAAAAGAAGTGTCACAGCGCCTGTTGCCGGTTTACGTGTGCACACTTCCCGAAGCCGGCACGAAATATATTCTTCCGCTGGCCGGAATGGGCCTATGGGGCCCTATCTGGGGCTATGTGGCTCTGGATGCCGACGGATCGACCGTTTACGGCGCATTTTTCGACCATCAGGGAGAAACGCCCGGACTCGGGGCGGAGATTACCAAACCTGATTTCACTTCACAGTTCGACGGCAAGCAGATGTTCAAGAACGGCATTTTCCTTCCGGTCAGCGTAGTGAAAAAAGGGCAGGCTCCGACAGGCAACGAAGATTATGTAGACGGAATTTCGGGAGGCACAATCACCTCGAAAGGGGTGAGCAGCATGCTTGCCGACTGCCTTACCCCTTATAAAGCATATCTCGAATCGCTCAGCAAATAAACGTCATGGCAGAAAAAATAAGCAACAGAGAGATTTTTTTCAATCCTTTTTCAAAGGATAATCCGGTGGTAGTGCAGGTGTTAGGCATCTGCTCATGTCTGGCTGTTACCGCCAAGCTTGAACCGGCTCTTGTGATGGGCATCTCGGTAATCGCGGTGCTTGCCTTCTCAAATGTGATCATATCGCTTATCCGCAACACTATTCCGACCAACATCCGCATTATAGTGCAGCTTGTGGTTGTGGCGGCTCTGGTTATCATCGTCAACCAGCTTCTGCTCGCATTCGCCTACGATGTAAGCAAACAGCTGTCGGTGTTTATCGGCCTGATTATCACCAACTGCATTCTGATGGGCCGTCTGGAGGCTTTCGCTATGGGCAACAAGCCCTGGCCATCGTTTCTCGACGGAGTGGGCAACGGCATCGGCTACACGGTGATACTTGTCATCGTGGGCTTCTTCCGCGAGCTTCTGGGAAGCGGCACTCTGCTCGGATATCAGGTTGTGCCCCAGTCGTTCTACGACGCCGGATATGTGAACAACGGTCTTATGATTCTTCCTCCGATGGCACTCATCGTAGTGGCCTGCATAATCTGGGTTCACCGCGCTGTCAACAAAGACCTTCAGGAGAAATAACCAAGCACTGTCAATACCCCGACATAACATCCCATTATGGAAAACTTAAATCTTTTCATCCGGTCGATTTTCGTCGACAATATGGTGTTTGCCTATTTCCTTGGAATGTGCTCGTTTCTGGCCGTTTCAAAGAATGTGAAGACCGCCTTCGGTCTGGGCGTAGCCGTAACATTCATGCTCGTCATAACCCTTCCGATAAACTATCTGCTTGAAAACTACGTGTTGCGCGAAGGTGCTCTGCGGTGGCTCGGCGAGGATTTCGCCACAGTCGATCTCAGCTTCCTGTCGCTGATCATGTTTATCGCAGTCATAGCCTCGATGACACAGCTTGTTGAAATGGCTGTCGAGAAATATTCACCGTCGCTTTATGCCTCGCTCGGAATCTTCCTTCCGCTGATAGCCGTGAACTGCGCTATTTTAGGCGGATCGCTGTTCATGCAGCAGAGAGATTTCGGAAATGTCTGGACGGCCACATGCGCCGGTGCCGGATGGGGTCTTGGATGGTTGCTCGCCATCACGGCAATCGCCGCTATCCGCGAGCGTGTCACGACCTACTCAAATGTGCCCGGGCCTCTTAAAGGGATAGGAATCACATTTATTCTCTGCGCCCTCATGGGGATAGCGTTCATGAGCTTCCTCGGCATCAAAATCTGAGATAACCGACTAACCATCACGTTAAAACAAGCAACAGCTTAATATCACTAAAAACAAATGGTGACACTTCAATTATCACAAACCGGCGCCACGCTTCTGTCGGGCATCGGCATATTTCTGGCCATCACCCTGCTGCTGGTGATAGTGCTTCTCATCGCAAAGCACTATCTTGTAAGCTCAGGCCAGGTAACTGTGACCATAAACCATGACAAGAAGGTGGATGTTGCCTCGGGAGGCCCTCTGCTTTCGGCTCTGGCAACAAAAAATGTGTTTCTTCCCTCGGCATGCGGCGGCAAAGGCAGCTGCGGTCAATGTAAGGTGCAGGTAACCGAAG
>CAMWTV010000156.1 GCA_947177215.1 uncultured Muribaculaceae bacterium | reverse complement strand
CGGCAATAGTCTCCGATAAGCTTGAGCGCGGCTGTTGCATGGCCTTGTCGGCGGTGTGGGCGTGCGGTCATTATACCGATGTAGGCATGCCGGTTGCGCATGTCGATGTTGTAAAGATCGATAGCTCCGACGGTGTGGGCCGGTGTCTGCATCATCAGACGCAGTTCGCCACGGTTCAGCGGGTTGGAATCGTATTGCGAGATATATTCCCATATCTGGTGTCGCGACAGAGGCGCGGGTGATGCTCCGAACTGCCACATTTCAGGGTCGTTTTCCCAGAGATATAGCAGATCGGTGTCGGATGGTTCGAGCGCTCTCAGGGTGAGAGATTCATGCGGTTCGCTTTTCATGTGGGTCAGCATTTGATTGAATCGGAGAACAGGGTGCGGTTTTCAAGCGATCTTCCCAGGGTTACTTCATCGGTATATTCGATTTCGTTGCCGATTGAAACTCCACGGGCCAGCTGGGTGACGCGCACATCATAAGGTTCCAGACGCTTGTAGATATAATAATCGGTTGTGTCACCCTCCATAGTGGCGCTGAGTGCCAGAATCACCTCCTTTATCGATCCGGAAGCCACTCGGGCTATGAGTGAGTCTATCTGAAGCTTGTCGGGGCCGATGCCGTCGATAGGGGAGATTACGCCTCCGAGCACATGATAGCGGCCGTTGTATGAGCCTGTATTCTCGAATATCAGCACATCTTTCACGCTTTCGACCACGCATACGGTGGCTGCGTCGCGCCTTTTGTCGGCGCAGACCGGACACACCTCTGTTTCGGAGATGTTGTGGCACACGGTGCAATATCTTATCCCTTTGCGCATGTTGATTATCGCCTCGCCGAGCGAGACTGATGTGGCTACATCTTCGCGGAGCAGGTGCAGCGCCAGGCGCAAGGCTGTTTTGCGCCCTATGCCAGGTAGTCGGGATATTTCGGTTACAGCGCCTTCCAGAAGCGCCGATTCAAATTCTTGTGTCATAATTATATATAGATCCCTGACGGGCGGCGTGAGGAAGCCGGCCTGTAAACGGAGGCTCCGCTCTGTTTGCGGCATATCGGCCATGATGGCCTGTGCAGGGAAATTTAGAACAAAGGTAGTGATTGTTTCACAATATTTTCCTACCTTTGCACCCGAAAAATAAGGTACTTATTTTACAAAATGGAAATCATCAGGAAAGTAGAGCATCTGCGCCAGTTTGTTGCCGATGCCAAAGCTTCAGGAAAAAAAGTCGGTCTGGTGCCTACCATGGGGGCGCTTCATGCCGGGCATATATCGCTTGTAAACCGGGCCCGCCGGGAGAATGATCTGGTTGTGGTCAGCGTGTTTGTAAACCCTACCCAGTTCAATAATGCCGAGGATCTGGCTACGTATCCACGCACTGAAGAGGCCGATTGCGAAAAGCTTCAGGAGGCTGGTGTGGATGTGGCATTCATCCCGTCGGTTGAGGAGGTCTATCCCGAGCCTGACACCCGCGTTTTCGATCTCGGAGAGGTGGCGGCTGTGATGGAGGGCGCCATGCGTCCGGGCCATTTCAACGGGGTGGCGCAGGTTGTGAGCCGTCTGTTTGACATGGTTCGTCCCGACAGGGCCTATTTCGGCGAAAAAGATTTTCAGCAGATAGCGGTTATAAGGCGTATGGTCGAGATCGAAGGGTTTGACCTCGAGATTGTTGACTGTCCGATATGCCGCGAGCCTGACGGACTGGCCATGAGCAGCCGCAACACCCGTCTTACTCCCGAACAGCGCAAGGTGGCTCCGGTCATACACCGCGCTCTTGAAAACAGCCTGGCGTGGGCCAAAGACCACACTCTTGATGAGACAAAGCGTTATGTAGTGAGCGAGATCAACTCGTTTCCGCATATGGAAGTGGAGTATTATGAGATTGTCGATCCTTTGACCATGCAGCCGCTTTCCGACTGGAGCGAGGCTGCCAACAGTTATGCGGTCGGATGTGTAACTGCCTACTGCGGCAAAGTGCGTCTGATCGACAATATCAAATACGAGTCAGTCAACTAAATCAATACTTACAATCGGTCAGTGGGCAAACGCCTCGCGGTTTCTGCATCTCCCCCTATGGGAGGACGATCAGGCCGGAATTCCGCCAACATGCAGAAATTGGAGCCGCCGACTGGCAATGAGTTATAAAAAGCAGATCTGGCAATGATGCAGGTTGAAGTTTTAAAATCGAAAATCCACAGGGTCAGCGTTACAGAAGCGCGCCTCGACTATATCGGAAGCATAACGATCGACGAAGACCTTATGGATGCCGCCAACATTATCCGTGGCGAGCATGTGTATATCGTAGACAATAATAACGGAGAGCGCTTTGAAACCTATGCCATTCCCGGCGAGCGCGGTTCCGGAGTCATATGCCTTAACGGCGCGGCAGCCCGCAAGGTGCAGAAAGGCGATGTGATAATCATCATGGCCTACGGGCTGATGCCTTTCGACGAGGCGCGCGGCTTTAAACCGAGCGTAATATTCCCCGACACGGCGACTAACCGCCTTGTCGACTGATCTTTTTTGAAAATTACTACCCCCGAAACATAAAGACATGTTTGAGAATCTAAGCGAGAAACTTGAGCGGAGTTTTAAAATACTCAAAGGCCAAGGAAAAATAACCGAGATCAATGTAGCGGAAACCCTTAAGGATGTTCGCAGGGCACTTCTTGACGCCGACGTGAACTATAAGGTTGCCAAGACATTTACAGACACTGTAAAAGCCAAAGCGCTGGGGCAGAACGTGATCAATGCCATCAAGCCTCAGGAGCTGATGGTCAAGATTGTTCACGACGAACTTGCGCAGCTCATGGGCGGCGAGACCGCCCAGCTCAACCTGTCGGGCAATCCGACAGTGATTCTCATGTCGGGTCTGCAGGGCTCGGGTAAAACCACATTCTCAGGCAAGCTCGCTAAGAAACTGAAAAGCGAAAAAGGGAAACGTCCGCTGCTTGTTGCATGCGACGTTTACCGTCCGGCCGCTATCGAGCAGCTGAAAGTTCTCGCCGGCCAGATTGATGTTCCGGTCTATACTGAAGAAGGTAACAATAATCCGGTGGAGATTGCCCGCAACGCGATAGCTTATGCCCGTCAGAACCACCTCGACCTGGTGATTGTCGACACTGCCGGACGTCTGGCTGTTGACGAGCAGATGATGGATGAGATCGAGGCGATAAAGAATGCCGTGCGTCCGCAGGAAACTCTGTTCGTGGTTGACTCAATGACCGGTCAGGATGCCGTGAACACCGCCAAGGAGTTCAACGACCGCCTTGATTTCGATGGAGTGGTGCTGACAAAACTCGACGGTGATACACGTGGCGGTGCCGCTCTGTCGATCCGCACGGTGGTGACAAAGCCGATCAAATTTGTCGGTACCGGTGAGAAACTCGATGCTGTCGATCTGTTTCACCCGTCGCGTATGGCCGACCGTATCCTCGGCATGGGCGATATCGTGTCGCTCGTAGAGAAGGCCCAGCAGCAGTTTGATGAGAAGAAGGCCCGTGAACTTCAGCGAAAGATTGCCAAGAACGAATTCAATTTCAACGACTTCCTCGGACAGATACAGCAGATCAAGAAAATGGGTAACCTCAAAGATCTCGCTTCAATGATTCCCGGTGTAGGAAAGGCGCTCAAGGATGTAGAGATCGACGACAATGCCTTCAAGGGTATAGAAGCCATAATCAGCTCGATGACCGAGAAAGAGCGTGTAAATCCCTCGATAATCAACGGCAGCCGCCGCAAGCGTATCGCCGCCGGATCAGGAACATCGCTTCAGGAAGTAAACCGTCTGCTCACCCAGTTCGAGCAGACCCGCAAGGTTATGAAAGCCGCCACTTCGATGAAGAATCCCATGCAGATGATGCGCAACATGCGCCGTCGCTGAGTCCCGAGCATTTCAGAAAACGATAAGAAAAACCTAAGCAAGTGATCTGATCACTTGCTGATAATTAAAAAATAAGATTCACCATGGAATTGATCGACGGTAAGAAAGTTTCGGCTGAGATTAAACAGGAGATTGCAGCTGAAGTCGAGAAAATAGTTGCCGCCGGTGGGCGCAGACCTCATCTTGCAGCCATTCTGGTAGGCCATGACGGCGGCAGCGAGACTTACGTTGCCAATAAAGTTAAATCGTGTGGCGAATGCGGATTCCAGTCGTCGCTTATACGCTTCGAGGATGATGTTACTGAAGAACGGCTGCTCGAAGAGATCCACCGCCTGAACAATGACGATGGCATCGACGGCTTCATTGTTCAGCTTCCGCTGCCGCGTCATATCTCCGAGCAGCGTCTCATCGAAGCGATCGATTACCGGAAGGATGTCGATGGATTCCATCCGATAAATGTAGGCCGCATGTCGATCGGGCTCCCTTGTTTCCGCAGTGCAACTCCGGCGGGAATCATGATGCTTCTCGAGCGCTACAATATCCCGACCTCCGGCGCCAACTGCGTGGTGCTCGGTCGCAGCAACATAGTCGGAAAGCCTGTTGCTTCGCTGATGATGCAGAAAGGCTATCCGGGCAATGCAACTGTAACGGTCTGCCATCGCGACACAAAAAATCTCAAGGAGGTGTGTCGCAGCGCCGATATCCTGATTGCCGCCATGGGGCGTCCTGAATCGGTTACAGCCGATATGGTCAAGGATGGTGCTGTGGTGATCGATGTCGGCACAACCCGTGTTCCCGATTCGTCGCGCAAAAGCGGTTTCCGTCTGTGTGGCGATGTCAAGTTCGATGAGGTTGCACCTAAGTGCTCGTTTATCACTCCGGTTCCGGGAGGAGTAGGGCCGATGACAATTGTGTCGCTGATGAAAAATACCCTTCTGGCGGCGAAAGGTGAAATATACGGCTGAAATAGCGTTGTAGCGGCATGTCGGAAACAATCCTGGCGATAGTGATGAAGCTGACGCTCTCCATGATGGAGAGCAGTGAGGCCACGTTGCTTTTTGCCGGCGATGCCATGATGCACCAGGCCCAGATAGAAGCTGCCCGCAGATGTGGCGGCGGTTCAGGTTATGACTACTCTGAATGTTTCAGCATGGTAAGTTCTCTGGTTGAGAGCGCAGATTATGCGGTTGTGAACCTTGAAACACCGCTCGGGAAAAGCGGATTTACGGGATATCCGTGTTTCAACGCCCCGGTCAGCTATGCCTCGGCCCTGAAAGATGCCGGCTTCGATCTGTTCCTGACAGCAAACAATCATACGCTTGACCGCCGCGACAAAGGCCTATCTTACACTATCGAGGCCCTCGACAGCCTTGAGATACCGCACGTAGGCACATATTTGTCCCCGTCATCAAGAAACCGGGCGATACCGTTCATAAAGGATGTCAAAGGGTTCAGAATCGGATTTCTGAATTATACTTACGGCACAAACGGCATCTCTGTGCAGGGCGATGTTGTGGTCGATTACATTGACCGCGACAAAATTGCCCGTGATGTTGAGGCAACTCGAAGTGCCGGAGCTGAAATCGTAGTCGCTGCAATGCACTGGGGCGAGGAGTATCTGCTTTTACCGGTGCGCTCCCAGAAATCTTTGGCCGACTATCTGGTATCGCTCGGTGTAGATC
>CAMWTV010000155.1 GCA_947177215.1 uncultured Muribaculaceae bacterium | reverse complement strand
TTGAATGTGCCGTCTGTGTTGAAAGTTGCCACGAGGTTGTTGAGGCCGGCTTTTTCATAGTAAGGCGCTATTTTGCTTTCTATAACGCCTGAGGCAGCGGCGCCTCCGGCCTTTTTCAGAAGGTCTGAGCTCTGGAAAGCGACTGCAGGGCCGCTGTATCCCCATGAGCCAACCAGATCAGCTTCTTTAAGATTGCTTTTCGATATGAGACCTTCAACAAGTCCCTGAAGCCCTGAGAGGGCAGTGCTTGCCGAACTGTTGTCGCTGCTTCCCTGCGATGCTCCGCCAAGGGCGCCTTTCAGCAGATCGGTGATGTCGGGAGCCGCCTGTGCGGAGGGTGCGCCTCCTAATACGGCCAGTGCAAGCAGAATGCCGAATAATTTTTTCATTTGCGTATTTCTGTTTAGATGTTATCGGTAGGGCTTTTGCGACTGACTTCGCAAATTCCGGTCTGTAAACCTCGACAAAATTAGCGAAAAAATCGATACCTGAAAAATACACCGCAAGCCTCACGCCGCTTACGATGCTCCCTGAAGCGTTAGAGGGACGGGAGTTAAATATTTTAACATTCAAATGTTTTTGCGACCCGTTAAAATAACGTAACTTTACAAAAATTTTCGCCGTTTGCCGGCGCATGCCTCCGCAGGGTGGTGTATGTGTCTGCACAGCGGCGGCTTGCAGTGTTTCGGAGCGTGTTGATAGCCTCCAGCATTCAAAAGTATATGAGCAGATCAATCCTAACACGAATAATAGCCTTTTTGACCGTGGCCATTGCATCGCTTACACCTGCGTGGGGGCAGGTAGAGTTCAAGCGCGGTCTGGAGCAGATTTCATTCATCCCTAAAGGGCAATGGATCACCGGTGTGAGCGTAAGCTACTCGCAGTCTGATCAGGATAAATACCAGTTGTTTATAATCGAGAATATTACGGGCGATACCTACACCTTCAAAGTAAGTCCGATGCTCATGTATTGTTTCAAAGACAATCTTGTGGCAGGCGGTAAAATGGCATACAGCCGTTCGCGCACACGTCTTGACAATGCAACTGTTGTGCTTGACTCCGAAACCGACTACTCTCTTGAGAATCTTTACAACATATCCCACAGCTATTCGGCCATGGGGGCTTTCCGCAACTACATCAGCCTCGGACGCAGCCGCCGTTTCGGATTTTTCAACGAGGTGCAGCTTCAGCTTGGTGGCTCCGAGTCAAAGATATGCAGTGGCCGTGGCAAGGATCTGACCGGCACGTTTGAACGTTCATGGAATGTCAATATCGGCCTGGCGCCCGGCATGGTTATGTTTCTCAACAATTACTCGGCGATTGAGGTCAATGTCGGTGTGCTCGGATTCTCCTACAACTACACTAAAGCCACCACCGACCAGATATATATCGCCGACCGCAACAGTAAGCAGGCAAATTTCAAGATAAACCTGTTCTCAATCATGTTCGGCGTGGCTTTTTACCTGTAATTTAAGCAGATAACCGATGACATCACGTTTATACATATATATCGTCCAGGCATTTGTCCTACTGTCGGCATTCAGCCTTGTAGCGCGCGATATTCCGGATGACTCGATAAATCCGTTCGAGCGGTTCGCGCGCGGTGAAAAAATTCTTCTTGACTCGGCCAGCGTCAACGATCCGTCGCTGCATGAGCAGGTGATAGTAGGCCAGGATACGGTAAGCATTATCATTCCGCAGAAAAACTACGGACGTTATGACCGCGGACTTCTAAACTTTCTTTTTGTTCCGAAAGGGCAGTGGTCGTTCGGCCTCATGGCGTCGTATGGCGAATACGACACATCCGACATACAGATACTGTCGGTGCTCAAGGATCTGAACGTAAAGGTGAAGGCCTATTCGCTTCAGCCGTCGATATCCTATTTTTTCGACAACAACCAGTCGATCGGCATAAAGTTTAATTATTCACGACAGCTTGTTGATCTGGCAGGGCTGACTCTCGATCTCAGCGACGACCTTGGCTTTTCGCTGTCAGACGTGAGCTATTATTCGAAGACCTACACATCGTCGGTTGCCTATCGCAACTATGTCGGCCTCGGACGCGACAGGCGCTTCGGTGTGTTCAATGAGGTGGAGCTTGCCTTCGGTGCCGGTTCATCGCGCTTCAAACGAATGTATGGTGGCCAGCCACGCGACACACGCACCAATTCAATGACCGCATCGCTCAATTTCTCTCCCGGAGTGTGTGTGTTCATCATGGATTATGTTTCGTTCAACGTGTCGTTTGGCGTTTTCGGTCTCAAACTGCATCACGAGCGTCAGAACACCGACGGCATCGATGAGGGATCGCGTTTCTCGAGCGGCGCGAATTTCCGTTTCAATATATTCAATATAAATTTCGGCATGGCCGTGTTCATCTGATCGTAATCATATGTCATATAAATCAGTCAAGCCATACTATACAGCCTTTAGCCTGACACTGCTTTTGGTGTCGGCCCTGTTGCTGGCGGGATGTATAAAAAATGATATTCCCTATCCGCGCATACAGCCTGACATAACCTCGATAACAGCCGAAGGCCTGTTGAGCCCGGCCGAGATCGATCAGTCGAGCCGTATGGTCGTGATGCGTTTCGACGAGACTGTCGATATGGAAAATGTCGAGATTACGTCATACACGCTCAGTGAAGGTGCTTCGATTGTGCGCGGCAGCCTTACAGAACCGCTGAATCTAACGAAATATTATATCCTCACCCTGCATCTGTATCAGGATTATGACTGGGTGATACAGGGCATACAGAATGTCACACGCTATTTCACGGTAGAGAATCAGATCGGCCCGTCGGTTATAGATGTGACAGGGCGTCGCGTTGTGGTGACTCTTCCTGAAACTTCCGGACTTGACAACGTGAAAGTGCTCACGGCGAAACTTGGCCCCGAAGGGTCGGTTATCACCCCTGCCGTTGAAGGAGAGTCGATAAGTCTGAACCGTCCTCTTGAGGTCACGGTCGAGAGCTTCGGACGCAGCGAGGTATGGACAATCTATGGCGAGACGGCCGAAAGCAACGTAGCCACGTTGAGGGCCGACGCATGGACTCAGGTGGCCTGGGTTTACGGCACAGCTATCGAAGGGCGCGACAACGGTGTGGAATATCGGGTGAAAGGGGAGACGGAATGGATCAAGGCGCCGTCAGACTGGGTGACCCACACCGGAGGCACATTCTATGCCCGCCTGAAAAATCTCAATCCCCTCACCACCTATGAGGCAAGAACATATTCCGATTCGGAATACGGGGCAGTGGAGACCTTCACCACCGGCGCCATAGAGCAGGTTCCCAACTCGACTCTCGGCGAATGGAACAAGGTTGGCAAGGTGTGGAATCCATGGCCCGCCGACGGCACCCCATTCTGGGACACCGGTAACCGCGGTGCCACCACCATAGGCGAAAGTAACTCGACTCCTACAACCGACACATCGTCGGGCACCGGGCAGGCTGCCCGTCTTGAAACGGTGTTTGCCGGAATCGGAGTGATAGGAAAGCTTGCCGCAGGAAATATCTTCGTGGGCGAATATCTGCGCACCGACGGCACCAACGGTGTGCTCAGTTTCGGACGTCCGTTCACTCAGCGGCCGACACGCATGAGGGGCTATTTGAAATATAACAGTGCGCTGATCAGTCATTCAAACGATGAATACCGCCATCTGATAGGTCAGCCCGACACATGCTCGGTATATATCGCTTTGATCGACACGCCTGAGCCATATGAGATACGCACCAACCCCAAAAACCGTCAGCTGTTCGATCCGAACGGTTCATATGTAGTGGCCTACGGCAGTTTCCAGAGCGGAGAGTCGATCCCTGGCTATATCCCGTTTGAAATAACGCTTGACTATCGGGCAACCGATCGTGTGCCCACGTATATTCTTATCGTGGGATCGGCCAGCAAATATGGCGATTTCTTTACGGGTGGAGCAGGCAGTGTGCTCTATCTCGACGATCTTGAACTTCTTTACGATTATTAACCCGCCTCTTGGCTGTCAGCAATGCACGTCATGACAAAACCCTTGGAGTCGGATTTCCGTTAACATTCTGTCTCACCTCTAAAATCTCAGAAAATGAAACCGATTAAAGCCATCGTAGCCGCTACAGCGGTCATATATGCTTCGGCCAATGCCGGCGCAGCCTCAAGTTATATGTTCGACAATCCTGAGAACCAGGCTTATTTCGGCGCCAGAATCTCGCTCGACATCAGTTCTGCTGCCAACGGCGGCGGAGCATACAGCAATCAGGCCGGATTCTCGGCCGGAGCGGTATATAACATTCCTGTCTGGACTAACCTCTATTTCGAGCCGGGTCTGTCGATATTTTATAACACATTCGGCACATCCTCGTGGGAAACAAGCACCTCTGACCTTCCACAGTATGACAGCAACGGCAATCCGCTGCTTAACCCCGACGGTTCACAGGTGGTAATCTCATATCCTTTCAACTATCAGGTCGACGGATCCATACGTAATTTCGGATTCCGTATTCCTATGCTTGTAGGCTTCCACTTCGATGTTACTGAAGATGTCAAAGTGCATGTTTTCACGGGGCCTCAGCTCAACCTCAGCCTTTTCGCACGCTATTACCGTAACGAGGTGCTGGTGCCTGAGGCCAAGGCGCCGGCCGAGAGTATGAGCCTTTTTGGAACAGAAGGTTTCAAGCATGCCGATCTTCAGTGGAATTTCGGAGCCGGTGTAACATATCAGTCATATTATCTCAGCCTCAACGGGGCATGGGGAATAACCAATATGAAAAGCGCTACAACGGTTCTGCGCCGTGACTTGCGCCGCAATCTGTTTGCCATAACCCTCGGCTACAACTTCTGATTCCGCTATGAAAACTTTTGTCGCTCCGATGCAGGGGCACACGGAAGCCATTTATTGCAGATCGCACAGCCGGATATATAACGGAGCCGATTTCTATTGCACACCCTTCATACGTGTAGAGAAGGGGCAGGTGCGTGCGCGCGACCTTCGTGCCATCCGTCCCGAACTTCTTGGTGAGGCCGTGGTGGTGCCACAGGCGATTTTCCGAGACATCGACGAATGGCGTCTTATCACAGAGGCCGTCGCCGGTTTAGGCCATTGCCGTCTTGACCTGAATTTAGGCTGCCCTTTTCCGCCGCAGGTAAAACATGGGCGTGGAGCGGCATTGCTTCGCAACCCGGAGCTTCTCGAAGCTGTAGGAGAAGAGATGCGCAACTATCCTCAACTCTCGTTTTCTGTTAAAATGCGCATCGGCATAGAGCAGCCCGGCGAATGGCGCAATGTCATCGACAGGATAAACGCCTTGCCGGTAAGTCATGTCACGGTGCATCCGCGTGTGGCCGCACAGCAATATGGAGGCCCGCTTCATATGGATGAGTTCCATGCGCTGGTTTCGGAGCTGTCGCATCCGGTTGTCTATAACGGAGACATAATGACTCCGTCCGACATCGACCGCATGGCTGCGCTTTGTCCAGGGCTGCACGGCATAATGGCAGGCCGAGGTGTGATGGCGCGGCCGTCGCTTTTCGCAGAGTGGGCACAGGGACGTGAATGGACTCGCGACGAGCGGCTGTCAGCTCTCATGCGCCTTCACGACATGATT
>CAMWTV010000154.1 GCA_947177215.1 uncultured Muribaculaceae bacterium | reverse complement strand
CGTCGTCCCGACGAATAATCTTCTTACCTTAAATCTAATACCATGAAAAACTGATACAAAGGTATGCTTTTTCTGCTTTACAACATAATTTTGCGGCAAAAATCTTCCCCAATTTAACTCTATTTAATAATTGAGGGCGGATTTCCCGGTTTAACCCTCTTTTATTTCACATTTCTTTACACTCAGCCGGGCTGCCCGGTCTCTGAATCTCGTAATGCTGTAAGCTATTACGAAATATCCCAGCGACAATCCCCAAAGCCAAAGATAAGGAACCGTCTGCTGCGCCAGAGTGGCACCATTGTTGTTGATGCGGATAAACCCTTCCACACCCCATGTGGCGGGAATCATGTCGCTGAAAACCTTCCAGAAATCAGGCATGGCGTAACGCGGCCATGTCAGACCCGACATAAACAGGAATGCCACCGAAGTGAAAACCACCACAATAAACGCGCTTTCACGCTCACTCACCATGACCTGCAGACACTGCCCAAGCATGGCAGAAGCTACAAGCAGAGGCACCATAAACAATATGGCGTCGAAAATATCGCCGATGTGCGGAAACGAGAACCACACGGGGATGTAGTGCAGTATATAAATGCAGAGCGGAATATACAGAATCACATAACACAACGCCTTGCCGATGACCGTTGCCAGCGGAGACGCCGCTATGGCCAGCGGATCGCGTCCGCCATGCTGACGGCTGCGGTCTTTCGACGCTCCTCCAAGAAAGGTTATGCCCAGAAGCATGCTCTGCTGAAGAATCAGCACAACGATGCCCGGAATAATAAACGATGCGAAACCCTGCTGGGGGTCGCCGAGAAAATACGATTCGGTCTCCACACTTCCTCCGCCACCCATCTCGCCCAGGCCCAGAGTGTTTATAGCCATTGTGCGGTAGTCGGCGTCAGTGGCCATCTGGAGCGATGTCAGCGACTCCAGAAACGTGCGGTAACGCAGCAGCAGGCTCATGTCGCTGTAGAAGTTGATCACACCCTGCTCTCCGCGATATGTGCGTTTTGAATAATCGGCCGGAATCTCTATCACGCCATAACACTTCTTCTCCTCCCACCAACGGCGCGCCTCGGCCTTGTCGGCCGCATAACCGCAGATCTTTATCGCCTGGGTGGCATCGGCATGACGCACAAACTCACGGCTTTCGGCCGTGCGGCAGTTGTCGACAACAGCCACAGGCATGTCGCGTGTAACCTCCGGATTGTAGATAGCCGCATAGACTATCGGATAGGCCAGCGGAAGTGCGAAGAAAAACAGCATCGTGCCCGGACTCGAGAACACAAGCCCGAACTCACGGCGCACAACTCTCGCCATATCTACAAACCAATTCTTTATATAACTTAATACACCTTTCGACATTGCGGTTCTGATTTTTACAGTTTTACGGAACGTAAACCGGATTCTTCGCCGTTTTGCGCAGCAGCGGGGCACAAAGCATCGCCAGAATCGGGAAGATCAGCAACACGGCGTAGTAATATCGCGAGAAATAAAGCGCCATGCCGTTGAGCGCCTGATCGATATAGATCAGGAAATACCAGCGCACAGGCAGGATATACGAGAAGATGGCGATGCCGCCATACATGGCCTGCACCGGAAACGAGAACGCGGCCACCGAAAACGCCAGGATTCCCGTCAGCGAGCACAGCGACAGCGCCAGACGCAGATTAGGCATAACCTCGCAGATAAAAACGGCGAAGCTCTGACACGCTATCACAAACAGCACCATCCCCAGAGTCATATGCCACGTAGGGCAGTTCTGCGGAAAATGGAGATAGTGAAACATCAGCGCGTTCATTCCCAGACCCATGACCGTAAACACAAGCGTCTGCGGGGCAAGTTTCCCTATTATCGCAGTCCATATGTCGCCGTTGCCCGCAGCGAGCCACTGGCGCGTGCCCCCGGTTTTTATCTCATGGCAGAAGGCGTAGGCGGTCATAAGGAATATCATCAGCTGAAGCACACCCGGCAGAAACGATGTGCTCAGATAATAGGAATAATTCAGCCACGGATTCTTCAGCGGATGATTGTTGATGGTCATAGGCTGAAGCAACACTCCGGAAAGCCCGTCGGGCACACCCTTCGAACTGAGCGACGTCTGCACTATCCTCCCCGAGGTGGTTACCCCCATGGTCTTGAAACCCTTGAACACCAGAGTGCCGGGCACATAGAATGTCAGGTTGGAATAGAATGTCAGCTTCGTGCCGCGGCCGCCCACGGCGTCACGCTCGAAATTGTCGGGAATCAGAAAAAAGCCGTATATCTCGCCGCGCTGCACGGCATCCATTGCCTTGTTGTAGCTGTCGAGGTCACCCCTAATGTCAACCAGCTCCATCGCCTTGAGCGAACGTGTCATCTGGCGCGATGTCTGCGTATGGTCGAGGTCGACCACCGCGGCAGGCACCTTTGTCGGGAGCCCCTCACTCAGCAGCGACACAAAAAACAGAGCCATGCAGATCGGTATCACCGTCATCCCCACAAGATAGATGGGGCGCGACGTCAGAAGCCTCACCTCACGCTTTATAACATTCCACAGTCCGCTTCCAATTCTCATTTTCCGTCAGCTTTATGAATAGTTTTGAGTATAAAATGGCTTTGAACAGTTGCTTATACTCTTATTCCTTATAGATCACCGTCATGCCGGGACGCAGATCGGGCACAGCCTCGACCGGACGCGCCTTGACCTCGAAGGTCTTCGAATCCCAGTCGCCGGTGGTCTTCGTGGCGTTCCATGTGGCATAGCTGCCAAGGTCGCGCACATAATAGATTTTGGCCTTCACCTCCTTGCTCTTGAGAGCGGGGATAATCACTGTGATCTCCTTCCCCATGGTCATGTCGGCCAGATACTCCTCGCGCACATTGAAGGTCACCCACTTGTCGTCGATCTTCAGCACATTCATTATCGGGGCGCCAAGGGCCACAAGCTCGCCTTCGTTGGGGAATATCACATCTATCTGGCCGTCGCAGGGCGCTGTAAGATACTGGTCTTCGAGCAGGGCCTCTACCTCTGAAACTCCGGCCTGGGCCACGTTAACCATAGCCTCGGCGCTCTGCTTGTCCTCTTTCTGCGCCCCCTGTTTGGCCATCTCATACTGGCTCTGGGCGGCTTTCGAGGCAGCCACAGCGGCATCGTAGGCCGCCTTGGCCTCGTCGCGCTTCTGCTCCGACATAACCCCCTCTTTATAAAGGTTCTCCAGACGGTCATAGGTTTTCTTTGTTATCCCTTCGGCAGCCTTTGCCTGTTGCCAGAGCTCATAGGCGCTCTGTATGATCTGCACCCGGGTGCCGGCGTCAACTTTCCTGTCCATGGCCTGGGCGGCGGTCTCCATGCCGCGGGCCTGCTGCAACTTGGCCTCCACAATCGACGAATGGATATGCACCAGCGTGTCGCCGGCCTTCACCATATCCCCTTCCTGCACATAAAACTCAGCCACACGGCCGGGAAGCTTGCCCGACACTCTGACCGAGGTGGCCTCGGCCTGTCCCTCCATTATCTGGGCCGGCTTGTTTAGAAACAAAAATCCGATTATCGCCAGTGCGGCAACAACTACCACAATAGCGCCCAGAGCACCCAGCAGGGTGCGGTTCTCTTTCTTCTGTTCCGGGGTGAGCGGATTAAGGTCTGCCATAATTCTTTATCTCTTTTTTTTATGTTAACTAAGTATTCAAATTTAATTGAGTGTGCCGAGCACCTTCGAAAGATACACATCGCAGAGCTGCACATCGATCATCGCGTCGATATTCTCTGAATTGGCTTTCAGCCACGCCGTCTGCGCCCCCATCACGTCATCGGCGGTCAGAACCCCCTCGCGGAAGCCTATCGTGGCAGTGCGCAGGTTTTCAGCGGCCTTGTCAAGATTGCTCTCGGTGGCCACATAGGTCTTCACAGCCTCCTGAGCCTTGAATGCGGCCTGGCTGACCTGAAGCTCGATCTTCTCTTTGGCATCGGCAACCTGCAGCTCCATTATGGTCTGGTTGGTTGCAGCCGCCTTGTATTTGTTATAGTTGCCACCCCAGTGCCACAGCGGCACACGGGCAACCACTCCCACCGAGAATGCTCCGGCCACGCGGTTCTTGAACCCGTCGAACATGTTGGGGGTGCTGAACGAATAAGCCCCGATAAGAGCGATATTCGGAAGCATTCCCGACAGAGCCACCTGCTTTCTGGCACCGGCGGCCTCGGCGGCATATTCAAGCGCTTTCAGGTCGGGGCGGTTGGCATAAACCTGCTCCATGTCATATCGCGTGGCTATCTCGGCATGCGGATTGATCTCCTTGACACCCTCGTCGGCCACATTCATCTCGGTGTTGACCGGCAGACCGCATATCTGGGCCAGAGCCATGCGGCTCAGCGAAAGCCCGTTTTCAACCTTAAGCAGGTCAACTTTGGCCTCATTGAGCTTCACCTCCACGCCAAGCAGATCGCTGCGGGTTGCAACGCCCTGGTCAACCATCAGCCTGACATTGCGCGTGAGCGAATCGAGCAGATTCACATAGCTTGTGGCAAGCTCATGTTTGGCCTTGACCGACACAACCGTCCAGTAAGCGGCATCGACCGCGTAGATCACATTCTGCGCCTCATTGCGCTGAAGTTCCGATGCGGCCTCCTCGCCGATTCTGGCAAGCTTGTTGAGCGCCACTATCTTCCCACCCATGAAAATGGGCTGTGTCAGCGTTACGGCACCGAAAAACACATTGTGGATGTCAAACTCCATCGCCTCTTTCGGAATCAGGGCCGTAGTGGCGGGCACGGGAGTTCCGTCAGGCAATGTGATCGGCTTCCCTGTCAGCGGATTCATCGCCGGCAGATATTCATAGCTCTGTGTCAGCGGATTGAAAACCCCGACAGGCAGATGCTGGTCACTGTCGAAAATCGACAGGTTCTTCTGGTTGTAGAAATACCCTCCCGTAAAGTCGAATGCCGGCAGATAGGCGGCAAACGCCTCTTTGCGGGTATATCGGGCCTGTTTCAGCTTTTCAGCCTTGACCATCATCTCCTTGTTGCTTGATAGCGCCATAGAGCGGCATGAGTCAAGCGAATAAACCTCGGCAGCCGCACCCGGCAGAAGCGCCGCGGCGGCCGCGGCCACCAGACCTACAAGCAAAAATCTGTTTCTCATAAAACTCTTTTATTCAGTTACATCCCGGCAATTGCTCCGGCCGAAAATCCTATCCGGATTCCCATCAAGTGCATTTATCGTTTCTTAATCAGGCGCTTCAGGCCTGTGTGTGCCTTTTTCAACAGGCATCCTATGCAATAACCCTTATGCAGTGTTAAAAGTTCTTCCAGAACCCGTCCCGGTTTTACGCGATCACTAATTATGTCTGTCAAATCTCTTGCAGCTCTGCTGTCGGCTATCCAAACTGCAAAATTACACATTCCGCACACCCCTTGTCAAGAGGGTTCCGCCCCTTTTGTTCACCAATATTTCTTAAAATTTGCCGTTATCTCCAATCTCCCGTCCGGCATGCGCCACACCACCTCTTTGTCAATGCCTCGCAGAACTTTCCGTTGTCGCAATCCGTTTAAATAAAACCGTTAAGTTTCAACTTCTCACTGAACCCGAAATGAAAAAAATCGCATCGTTCCTCACAC